>JALYRA010000091.1 GCA_030855545.1 Actinomycetota bacterium
GGTCGCCGGTCGAGACGAGCACGACGAGCATCTGCGCGCTCGCGGGCGTCCTCTCCTCCTTGTGGAAGGCGACGGCCGTCTCGTAGCGGTGGTGGCCGTCGGCGATCAGGAGCTGCTTGTCGTCGAATGCTCGCACGAGCGTGGGGTCGTCGATCCGCCAGAGCCTCGCGCCCTCGACCTCGAGATCGGGCGCGCGTTCGGGTCGCTCGACCGGGGCCGGGCCGTCATAGAGGAGGAAGATCGGCTCCAGCTGGACGCGGGTCGCCCTGAGCAGGCGGAGGCGGCCTTCCTTCGGGCCAGCGTGTGTGCGCTCGTGCGGCAGAACCGTGCCTGTTTCGTACGGTTCCACCTCGAGCGACGCGACGATGCCGAAGCGCGTGCGCTCGATCCCGTCGGGGCCGGTGTACTCCTGCTCGAGCGCCCAGACTGCCGGCGGCTCCTCGACGAGAATCCCGTCTGCGCGCCACTGCTCCAGCTCGCGCGCCGCCTCGTCCTCGGAATCGGGCAGCGTCAGCCGGACGACGTTGTGGGGGCTGCGGGCGCGGAGCTCAGCGCGCTGCTCCTCGGAGATGACGTCGTACGGCGGCGCGACGAGCGTCTCGAGCGGCCCCGCCGCCGCTTCGTCGTAGCGGAGGGCGCGGAAGGGCTTGACGACGGCCATCGGGGCGAGCCTAGCAACGGCCTAGACTCCTCTCGTGAGCACGATCGCCGAGCTGACCGCCGACCGCACGGTCGAAGGCGTGTACGCCGTCGCGCGCAAGCAGCGGCGCACGACCCGGAAGGGTGCGACGTACCTTGCTCTCGAGCTGGTCGACCCGACCGGGAGGATCGAAGGGCGGATCTGGAACGACGTCGAGCTGCTCGACGGCCGCTTCGCCGAGGGTGACGCCGTGCGCGTACTCGGGCGCGTCGAGAGCTTCGACAACCGGCTGCAGCTCGAGATCCGCTCGGTCGAAGCGGCCGAGGACGATCCGGCCGGCTTGGCACCGCGGATGCGCCGCGACGCGGACGAGCTCGACGGCTTCCTCGAGTTCCTCGCCGGCGAGCTCTCGCATCCGGGCCTTGCGGGGGTAGTGGGTCGGTTCTTCGGCGACGCGGAGATCCGAAAGGCGCTGCGGGAGCTGCCGGCCGCCGACACGCATCACTCCTACGCGGGCGGCTTGCTCGAGCACACGGTCGGTGTCGCCACGCTCGCTCGCGAGACGGCGCAGCTGCATCCGCGGCTTCGGGTCGATCTGCTGCTGGCGGCAGCGCTGTTGCACGACATGGGTCGTGTCCGGGAGCTCGGTCGCGGCCCGTCGTTCCGGCCGACTGAGGAAGGACGGCTGCTGGGTCACGTCCATCTCGGCCTGCGGCTCGTCGAGGAGCGCGCGCTGGGGTTGGACGGGGATGCGCGCACCGAGCTGCTGCACGCGATTGCGTCCCACCACGACCGGAACGCCGCGCGGACAGCGGAGGCAGCGGTGCTCTACCACGCAAACCAGCTCGACGCCGTCGCGGCGACCAGGCCTGTTGGAGACTAGGGGCGCGAGGTGAGACGTGTTCTTGGGCCGCGAAGCGGCCTCTTCAGGGGTCTTCGCGCGATGAGCATCTGCTTCCGCGGATGCTCATCCTGCGCCGAGTAGCCAGTGCTTGCGATCGCGCTGGCGCTCGGCGCGAGCCTCTCGTGGGGGCTCGGCGATTTTCTCGGCGGCCTCAAGTCGCGGACGCTGCACGTCCTCACCGTGCTCGTCCTGTCCCAGGTCGTCGGGCTCGCCGCGGCGCTCGTGTGGGTGATCGCGTCGGGGGACGGAACGCCGGGGTGGGCTGCGACGGCGTTCGCCGCGGCGGCGGGGGCCAGCGGCTGCCTCGGCATCGCGACGCTCTACCGCGGTATGGCGATCGGCGCGATGGGGATCGTCGCGCCGATCTCCGCCACGGCGGCGGTGATCCCATTCGCAGTCGGGATCGGGTCAGGCGAGCGTCCGGGCGTGCTTCAGATCGCCGGGATCCTGCTCGCGCTCGGGGGCGTCGGGCTGGCGTCGCGGGAGCCGACTGAGCGGGGCGGCAGGCGCGCCGACGGGATCGGCCTCGCGCTCTTGGCGGCACTCGGGTTCGGGCTCTACTTCGTCTTCGCCGACCTGGCCGCCGACGAGAGCGTTCCGTTCGCCGTCGCGACGGCGCGTGGCGTTTCGCTTCTCCTCGCTCTGGTCGCCCTGCTCGTCGTCGGAGTCACGCTGCGCACGGGCCGGGCGAACCTGCCCGCGCTTGCGGCAGTTGGTCTCTGCGACGTCAGCGCGAACGTGCTCTTCTCGCTGGCGACGACGAGGGGATTCCTCAGCGTGGTCTCCGTTCTCTCGGCGCTGTATCCCGTCGTCACAGTCGCGCTCGCGGCGCTCGTCCTGCACGAGCGCGTCGCGCGGACGCAACGCCTGGGCGTCGGCGCCGCCCTCGTCGGCGCCGCGCTCATCACCGCCGGCTAAACGGTCGTCGCTGGACTCGACCTGAAGATGTCGAGCGCCTTCGCGCGCGACACCAAACGCCCGATCTCATAGCGAAACGACGCTAAACGTTGAAGCGAATGTTCAGGACGTCGCCGTCCTGAACCTCGTACGTCTTTCCCTCGAGCCGCTGCGTGCCGCGCTTCGACGCCTCGGCGTGCGACCCCGCGTCGAGCAGATCCTGCGTCAGGATCGTCTCGCAGCGGATGAAGCCCCGCGCGATGTCGGAGTGGATCGACGCGGCGGCTTCGAGCGCGGTCTGACCGCGGCGGAGCGTCCACGCCCGCGTCTCCTTCTCGCCCGCGGTGAAGAACGTGATCAGGTCGAGCGCGTCGCGCAGCCGGCGGATCACCTCGGCGAGCGCCGACGCGCTTCCCTCCTCCCGGAAGTCGGCCGCATCCGCATCGGACATCTCTGCGAGCTCCGCCTCCAGCTGCAGGTCGATGCCGTTCGGGCCGTTCTCGACCGCGAGCAGCGGCTTCGTCGTCAGCGGCTCGAGCTCGGCCGGCAAGTCGCCTGAGTAGTCGCGCACCGTCTTCCCGGCCTCGAGGTGGGCAAGGAGCACCGTCAGCTGCTCGACCTCCTTCCGCAAGGAGGCATCGCCGGACTTCGCCTGCTTCTCGACCCGCTCGAGCCGTCGCTCGACGTGATCACGGTCCGCGACGAGCAGCTCCAGCTCGAGCGTCTCGAGGTCGCCGGCCGAGTCGGACCCCTGCGAGAACCCGTCGGTCACGGCGAGGATGGCATCGACCTGCCTGAGCCCGCCGAGGAGCGCCGGCCCCGTTCCGGGCACGTCGACGACGCGGATCGTCGCCGGGGTGATCTTCCGCGCTCCGACGAGCGCAGCGAGTGCTTCCAGCCGGTCGTCCGCGATCGAGGCCATGCCGACGTTCTCCTTGCCGAAGCCTGCGCCGCCCGACCGGGTCAGCGCCGTGAACAGCGTCGTCTTACCGCTGCCCGGCAGCCCAACGATTCCGACCTCGAGCGCCACTACTCAGGGGTTGTGTCGCCGGCGATCTGCTTCTGCAGCGAGACCAGCGCGCGGTGCTGCAGCGACTTGATCGCGCCCTCGGTCTTGTCGAGGATCGTCGCGGCCTCGGCGTTCGAGAAGTTGAAGACGAACTTGAGCGTCAGCACCTGCTGCTGCTCCTGGGAGAGCGAGTCGATCAGCTCGAGCATCGACTGGCGCCCGATCGACTGGAACGCCTCGTCCTCGGCGGAGCGCTCCGCGGAGTCCTGCGGCTCCGGCACGTCCTCCTCCGGCTGCCAGCGCCGGTTCGCGCGGAAATGATCCATCGAGAGGTTGTGCGCGATCCGGAAGAGCCAGGCCGAGAACGGCGCCGACTGGAAGCGGAACTTGCCGATCGACTCGAGCATGCGCAGGAAGGTCTGCGTCGTCAGGTCCTCGGCGTCGTGCCGGTTTCCGACGGTCATGTGCAGGTAGCTGTAGATCCGGTCGAAGTGGATCAGGTAGAGCTCTTCGAGCGCCCTCCGGTCGCCCTGCTGCCCGAGCTCGACGAGCTTGCGGATCTCCGCCCCCGACGGGCCCTTCTGCTGCGTTTCAGTCATCCGAAGAAGGGTGCCCAGCGCCTCAGATCCCGAATCCGACCCGCGACCCTGCGGCATAGCGCTTCATGTAGACGACCCGCGCGAGGACGACCGTATAACGACCGTCGTTCGAGTCGACCATCGCCGTCCCGCCGGACTCCGTGGCGAGCGCGCGCTCGATCTCGTCGGCGCTCTGGACGGTCACGAGTGCGGACAGGCCCGGTCCGCCGTCGAAGGCGAGCTCGATGCGAACGGAATCAGGTTCAGCCAAAGGACACCACCTCGGTGAGGACGCCGTGGACGGCGTCAGGATGGACGAAAGCGACTTGCATGCCGAAGAGGCCCTGGCGCGGCTCGGCGTCGATCAGCTGAGCCCCCTCCTCGGAGAGGCGGATCAGCTCGGCCTCGACGTCGTCGACCTCGTAGGCGACGTGATGCATGCCAGGCCCGCGCTTGGCGAGAAACTTGGCGACCGTCGTGTCGTCGCGAAGCGGCGCCAGCAGCTCGATCCGGCCGCTGCCGACGAGCACCGCAGCTGCCTCGACGCCCTGATCCTCAATCGTGGCACGGTGCTCGAGCTCGGCGCCGAACAGCAGCTCGTAGGTCTCGAGGGCCTCATCCAGGTCGTGCACAGCAACGCCGAGATGATGGATGCCGCGTGGGACCACGCAGCCGATGCTAACGGAGCGCTATTCGCCGGCGGCGGAGACCGCGCGAACCGTGCCCACGGTCTCGGAAGCCCGTGACTCCGGACCGATTGCGCCTAACAGCTCTTGCAGATCGTCCCGGCTGAGCGGCTCGCGTTCGAGCAGCTGCGCTGCGACCCGGTCGAGCGAGACGCGATGCTTGACAAGGAGCCGCTGCGCCTCCTCGTAGGCGTGGTCGGTCAGGCGGGCCTGCTCGGAGTCGCGGAGACGCTTCGTCTCCTCCGAGAGCGCGTAGTTGTCTGCGCGCATCGTTCGCGACGGCGACGCCTCCGACATGCCGTACTCGAAGACCATCGAGCGGGCGATCTCCGTGACCTTCTCGAGATCGCTCGCGGCACCGTTCGTAACGCGTCCGAAGACGACCTGCTCCGCAGCCCGTCCGGCGAGGGCAACCTTCATCACGTCGATGAACTCCTCTTTCGTGTGCAGGTAGCGCTCCTCGAGCGGTAGGTAGTAGGCGTAGCCGAGCGAGTCGCCGCGACCGATGATCGTCACCTTCTGAATCGGCAGCAGGTCTCCCATCAGGTGCGCGATCAGCGCGTGTCCCCCCTCGTGATAGGCGAGAATCCGCTTCTCCTTCTCGGTGACGACGCGCCGTTGCTGCAAGCCGGCGACGACGCGCTCCATGGCGCCGTCGAAGTCCTCCATCAGGATCGTCGTGCGCTCGTGACGGCCGGCGAAGATCGCCGCCTCGTTGCAGAGGTTCGCGAGGTCGGCCCCGGTGAGCCCGGATGTCTGGCGAGCGATCACGGAGAGGTCGACGTCAGCGGCCAGAGGCTTGCCACGCGTGTGGACGCCCAGGATCTGCTCGCGCCCGACAAGATCCGGCGGCGAGACGAGGACCTGGCGATCGAAGCGGCCGGGACGCAGCAACGCAGGGTCGAGATCCTGGAGGCGGTTGGACGCCCCCATGACGATCACCTGCGCCGACTCGTCGAAGCCGTCGAGCTCGACGAGGAGCTGATTCAAGGTCTGGTCGTGCTCGCGGTTGAAGCCGCCGCCCGCACGGGCGGTGCCGACCGCGTCGAGCTCGTCGATGAAGACGATGGCGGGCGCGTTCTTCCGCGCCTCTTCGAAGAGCTTGCGGATCCGGGAGGCGCCGAGGCCGGCGAACATTTCCACGAACGCGGAGGCGCTCTGCGAGTAGAACTTCGCCCCGGACTCCTTGGCGACGGCCTTCGCGAGCAGCGTCTTGCCGGTCCCGGGTGGGCCGTAGAGGAGGATGCCCTTCGGCACCCGCGCGCCAAGGCGCTGGAAGCGCTTCGGGTGACGCAGGAAGTCGACGACCTCCTGCAGCTCTGCCTTTGCCTCTTCGACTCCGGCGACGTCGTCCCAGGTGACCGAGGAGCTCGCGCTGGCCTCGAGCTTCGCCGGCTTCACGCGCGGCATGTACTGAAGCGTGCGCCAGAGCAGGTAGATGATCAGCCCGAAGAAGACGAGCGGCAGCCAGGTGAGCGTGTAGTTGCCGATCTGATCCAGTATCCCCCCGAAGTCCGGCATCACCCTCCTATCGGCAGCTTGCTAGCGGGGCTGAAGTGTGCCGACAATCACGGCCTCGCGGGGGGAAATCTGCAGCTCGGCTGCGAGCAGCCGCGGATGCGAGAGCCAGAGCTCCCGCACCTGATCGTGCCCGTCGTAGCCGGGCGTCAGGTCGTCGAGGAAGAGCGTGCCGCCCGGGGCGAGCAGGGCGGCGATCTCCTCGTGGTGCTTCGCCTTGCCTCCGTCCGCGAAGAGAAGGTCGAACGGCGCCTCACGCGCGAGCACGTCCCGCCAGTCGCCCGCGAGCACCGTCGCGTTCTCGTCCCCGGCGAGCAGCTCGGCCGCGTCGGCGGCGCGTTGCGCGTCGAGCTCGACCGTGAAGAAGCGAACCTCGGGGTCGAGCGCGGAGAGGATCCAGGCGGAGCCGACGCCGCAGCCGGTGCCGATCTCGGCCACGCGCGCGCGGCCGCGCTGGCCCGCCAGCACCTGGAGCAGGCGCCCCGTCTCGGGGCTGCACGACTTCGTGAATCCCGCGAGCACCGAGCGGGCGAGCGCTCGCTCGACGAGCGGCGGAAGCACCTTCCTACACTAACGGCATGGCCGACGAGCTTCCCCCGCCTCCGTATTGGGATCCCGACCGCATCGGCGAGGTCTGGCGCGTCGACTACGCGGCGCGCTTCGCCGACGCCGGCCACTGGCGCGCCCAGCACGGGATTCCGCCGGCTGCCCAGGATCGGTTCCGCGTCGCCCTCGTCGTCGTCGACGTCCAGAACACCTTTTGCACGCCCGGCTTCGAGCTCTTCGTCGCCGGGCGCAGCGGCACGGGCGCGCTCGACGACTCGCGCCGGCTCTGCGAGTTCGTCTACCGCAACCTCGGTGCGATCACGCAGGCGTTCCCGACACTGGACACGCACCAGCCGCTCCAGATCTTCCACCCGGCGCTGCTGATCGACGAGCACGGGCGCCATCCCGAGCCGTTCACGACGGTGAGCGCCGGCGACGTCGACGAGGGCCGCTGGCGGATCAACCCGGCAGCCGCGGAGGGGCTCGGGCTCGACCCCGACTATGCGCAGCAGCACCTCCGCTACTACACCCGGACACTCGAAGAAGGGGGCAAGTACGGACTCACCGTGTGGCCGTTCCATGCGATCCGGGGCGGGATCGGGTACGCGATGGTCTCGGCGGTCGAAGAGGCGCTGTTCTTTCTCGCGACCGCGCGCTGGACACCGTCCGGTTACCAGCCGAAAGGCGACAACCCGCTGACGGAGCACTATTCGATGCTCGGTCCGGAGGTGGAGGTCGACCTCGAAGGCGAGCCGCTCGGCCGGCGCAACCAGCCGCTGCTCGAGGAGTTGCTTCGCTTCGACGCCGTCGTGATAGCCGGCCAGGCGAAGAGCCACTGCGTGGCCTGGACGATCCAGGACATGCTCGCGGACCCCACCGTGCAATCGCGGCACCTCGCAGAGAAGGTCTACCTGCTCGAGGACTGCACCTCGTCCGTCGTCGTGCCTGGGTCCGTCGACTACACGGACGAAGCCGATGCCGCCTTCGCGCGCTTCGCGGAGTCGGGCGCGCACCTCGTTCGCTCCGAGACGCCTATGGCCGAGTGGCCGGGCGTCGTCGGCGAGTCGCTCAGCTGACGAGCTCGAGCCGCTCGTTCGGCCTGTACCGACGGCCGACCTTCGCCGAGGGTCGGCCGTCGGTCATCACGATGTCCGCGGTGAAGTCGTTCTGGCCTCGGATCAGCGACGAACCGATCCCGTAAG
>JALYRA010000128.1 GCA_030855545.1 Actinomycetota bacterium
GCGGAGATCCCCTGCGGGACGATCTGCCAGCGCTCGACCAGCTTGTCCGAAAGGTCGCCGCCGTTCGAGCCCATCGGGACGCGCGACATCATCTCGACACCGGCCGAGACGACGACGTCGAGCTGTCCGGCCCAGATCGCAGCGGCGGCGTTGAAGTTCGTCTGCATCGACGAGCCGCACTGGCGGTCGACGGTCGTCCCGCAGACGGTCTCGGGCCAGCCGGCGACCATCGGCGCCATCCGGCCGATGTTCCAGCCCTGCTCGCCGATCTGCGTCACGCACCCCATCTGGACGTCCTCGACCTCACCCGGGTCGAGATCGTGGCGGGCGACGAGGCCGTTCAGCACCTGCGCCGCGAGCTCGTCCCCGCGCGTGCCCGAGAGCGACCCGTTCCGGCGCCCGATCGGGCTGCGGACGGCATCGACGATCAGCGCATCCGTTGCCATAGGGGGAGCATAGACTCACGCCGTGTCCGTGACAGCCTCCGAGCAGAAGCTGCTGATAGCGGGCGAGTGGATCGAGACCGGCGACTGGCTCGAGGTGCGCTCGCCGTACTCCGGCGAGGTGATCGGCCGGGTCGCGAAGGCCGGCGCCGTCGAGACCCGGCGCGCGATCGACGCGGCCGAGGCGGCGATGCGCGAGCCGCTGCCTGCGCACAAGCGCGCCGAGATCCTCGTTCGCGTCGCCGGCTACCTCGGCCGCCGCCACGAGGAGGTGGCCCGTACGATCGCGACCGAGGCCGGCAAGCCACTGAAGGCCGCGCGCGTCGAGGCCTCCCGCGCGATGTCCACGTTCACGTTCGCCGCAGTCGAGGCGCGCAAGCTGGCCGGCGAGATGGTGCCGATGGACGCCTCGCAGGCCGGGACCGGCAAGCTCGCGTTCACGCTACGGCGGCCGATCGGCGTCGTCGGCGCGATCTCGCCGTTCAACTTTCCTCTCAACCTCGTCGCGCACAAGATCGCCCCCGCCCTCGCGGCCGGCTGCGCGGTCGTGCTGAAGCCCGCATCGCAGACGCCGTTCTCAGCGCTCTTGCTCGCCGAGCTAGAGACGGAGGCGGGCCTCCCGCCGGGCTGGCTGAACGTCGTCGTCGGTCCGGCGGCGGCGATCGGCGACGTTCTCGTCGACGACGAGCGCGTGCGGGCAATCACCTTCACGGGCTCCGGCGACGTCGGCTGGAAGCTCGCCGAGCGCGCGCCGCGCAAGCGCGTGAAGCTCGAGCTCGGGAACGCGACGCCGGTGATCGTCGAAGCCGACGCGGACGTCGAGGACGTCACGACGCGCCTCGCGGCGAACGCATTCTCCTTCGCCGGTCAGAGCTGTATCTCGGTGCAGCGGATCTACGTCCAGCGTGCGGCATACGACGAGCTCGTCGCCAAGCTCGTCCCCAAAGTGGAGGCCCTCGCCGTCGGCGATCCGCTCGACGAGACCACTGACGTCGGGCCGATGATCGACAAGGATGCGCGTGACCGGGTAGTCGAGTGGATTTCCGAAGCGCGTGCCGGAGGCGCCGAGATCCTCACCGGCGGCGAGCTCGAAGGTGAGCTCCTGCGTCCGACGTTGATCGCACACGCGGCGCCCGATCTGAAGGTCTCGTGCGAGGAGGTCTTCGGCCCCGTCTGCACGGTCAACCCCTACGACACGCTCGACGAGGCGATCGAGCTTGCGAACGGGACCCGGTTCGGGCTGCAGGCGGGCATCTTCACCGCGAACGTGAAGACGGCGCTCGCCGCGGCGCAGCAGCTCGAGTTCGGAGGCGTCACCATCAACGAAGCGCCGACGTTCCGCACAGACCAGATGCCCTACGGCGGAGTGAAGGACTCGGGGAACACGCGCGAGGGCCCTGCCTTCGCGGTGCGCGAGCTGACCGAGGACAGGCTCGTCGTCATAGAGCTCTAGTTTTTGGCGCAAGATCGGAGTCTGCGGAAGCAGACTCCGATCGCGCTAAGACCCCTGAAGGGGCCGCTTCACGGCCCAAGAGCCTCCTGGCGCAAGCTCGGAAACTGCGGAAGCAGACTCCGATCGCGCTAGACCCCTGAAGGGGCAAGGGCCTCGGTCTCGGCTGGTTTCCGTCCCCTAGAGACGGGCACCTCGATCCCATGCTGGCCGTCGCCATCTCCCTGATCGGGCTCGGGATCCTGCTCGGACTGTTCTTCCCGGTGATGTTCGTTGCGGCGTTCGCCGGACTGGTGCTGCTGATCGTCTTCTTCGTCGGTGGAGCCCGCCGGGCGAAGACCGGCGAAGTCGGCAGCGACGAGCCGGGTTCGGGCCGGCCGGAATAACCCGCCGAATCCCTCGCTAGACTCGCGCCGTGGTGCGCTTGCCGCAGCTCCAGACCCTTCTGCGCCGGGACCCCTCGCGGCCGCAGCGACGGCCCGCGCCGCCCGCGAGCGAGCTCCGGCGCGAGCGCCGCGCGCTGCTGCGACTCCGCGAGCAGAAGTTGCGCGATCTCGGCGGCCTGTCGCTCGAGATGTATCGGCGAGACCGCTTTCGCGAAGACCTTCTGCTCGAGCGCTGCGCCGAGCTGATCGGCCTCGAGGCGCGCATTCACGAACTCGACGTCTTCCTCGGCGCGGTGGGCCGCGCACCCGGCGTCCCGAAGACTGCGCGCTGCGAGTGCGGCGCCCCGCTCCTCTGGGGATCGCACTTCTGCGCTACTTGCGGCCGCCCGATCGCCGCCGAAGGGAACGGAGGCGTTCGGTGAGCGAGGCCGAGCAAGAGCGGTGCCCGCGCTGCGAGGCGTCCGTCCACGCCGGCCAGGAGTACTGCCTCGAGTGCGGGGGCCGGCTGACACACGAGCGGCCCGGCCCGGTTGAGCGCGCATCGATGAGTGTCGCCACGCGTCACCCCTGGGCCGGGGCCTGGCTGCTTCCTGCGCTGCTCGGCCTGCTGATCGCCGTGGCTGGAGCGGGCGCCGCGATCGCGATCTCCGGGGATGGCAAGGAGGTTGCGGCGACCTCGACGGCGACTGGCGGCAGCCTGACTGTGACCGAAGAGACGCCGACGTTGACCGCCCCCGAGCCGACGGCGACGACGCCGACCACGACCGCCCCCCCTCCGCCGGCCACCACGGCACCCGCGCCTCCGCCCGTCAACCCCGCTGTGATCGCCTGGCCGCGGGAGCGGCGGGGCTGGACGATCGTGCTTCTATCGCTGCCGCAGGCAAACGGGCGGGCCGTGGCCGAGGCGAAGGCGAAAGAGGCGAGGCAGGGCGGTCTCCGGCGCGTCGGCGTGCTCAATTCCTCTCGCTACGCGAGTCTGCATCCGGGCTACTTCGTCGTCTTCCAGGGGGTCTACGACGGTGAGCCGGACGCCTCGAGCTCGCTTCAGCGCGCCCGGGCGGTCTTCCCCAACGCCTACCAGCGCGAGATCGTCCCGTGAGAGCTGGTGTAGCGATGTGGTGGCCGGGGGACGATGTCCCGCCACGACCGTTGCGCTGTTTACCAGCTGGACAACTTCTGTAAGCGACTTTGTAACAGCACCTCGGAGTCCGTATACTGGGTGCCGACCACACCGCCGAACGCTCGTTTTCGGCCTGATTGCGGGATAGACCAGGGAGCGATGACCCCCCAGATGGAAGCCCAGCTCGTGCAGCTGCAGACGTGCATGTACCAGTACTCGCGAGCGATCTATCGCTCGATCAGAGATCTGATCGATCCCTACTCCGATCCGACTGTCCAACTCGAGTCCAGGCGTTCGGTGCTCTTGCAGTGTCAGCAGACCATGGAGCGGCTCGCCGCGGATCCGCAGTACTTCGCCAAGCCAGACCGCGCGCTTTTCCAGGATATCCGGCGGTTTTTTCCGATCACAGCACAAGCTCAGGTGGCGTGGGCGGTCAAGGAAGGCGTCGGCGCTGCCGTCGCGTTCATCGAGGAGCAGCTCGAAGCGGGAGCGCTCGACGGCGGCGTCGCCCGCTGCCGCGCGACCACGCGCAAGGGCAAGCCCTGTCAGCGCACGCCGCTGCCGGAGCGCGACTACTGCCCCTCGCACCAGCACCTCGAGCGCTCGCTCGCGGCAGCCTGAGAACTCGCGCCACCCGATAGAGTCGGCGCGATGTCGCACGACACCGACAAGCTGATCCGGCAGCTCTCGCTCGTCGCGTTCTTGATGGCGGAACGCCGGCCGCTGACCGCCCGCGACGTCAAGGGGAACGTCGAGGGCTACTCGGAGATGTCCGACGAGGCCTTCGCGCGCCGCTTCTATTCTGACCGCGCCGAGCTGATCGCGCTCGGCGTCCCGCTCCACTCCCAGCGCGACGAGTTCACCGGGGAGGAGCTCTACACGCTGCGCTCGGAGAACTATTTCCTCGACAAGCTCGAGCTCGACGACGACGAGCTCGCGGCGCTGCAAACGGCGCTGTACATGCTCGAGGGCACGTTCGCCTACGCCGAGCCGCTGCGCCTCGCGCTCCAGAACCTTGCGCTCGGCCGGCCGGGCTTCGACGACGCGCCGACGGAGACCGCGGCGAGCGTCCAGGTGCGCGATCCCGACTACTCGCCCGAGATGGCGGGCCGGCTGTCGAAGCTCGAGTCGGCGATCTCGAAGCAGCGCACGATCAAGTTCAGCTACTGGTCGCCCCGCCGGGATGCGGTGCGCGAGCGCTCGCTCAACCCCTACGCGCTCCGGCGCGACCGCGGCACGTGGTACGTCGTCGGACACGACCTCGACTCGGACGACATCCGGACGTTCCGTGTCTCGCGCATCCGGAGCGACATCCGCTTTGCGACGCGACGCGAGCGCGACTTCCGCCTTCCGGAGGATTTCCAGGTCGACGCCTACCGCGTCGGGGAAGACTGGCAGCACGGCCCGGTGCAGGGAACGGCGCGGATCGAGGTCACCGGCGACACCGCCTGGTGGGTGCATCGCACCCTGCGCGACGCGGGCACGCTGACCGACGGCGTCTTCGAGACCGACTACGCGGCGATCGAGCCGCTTGCGGGCTGGGTGCTCCGCCAGAACGGCCGCGCCGTCCCGCTCGAGCCGGCGGAGCTTCGCACCGCGTGCGCGGAGGGACTGAAGCGGGTCCGCGAGGCGCACGAGACCGAGCCGGCAAAGCTCGCGCGCGAGAAGGCCGTCATCGTCCCGTCCGAGACGCCGGACCGCCCCGCGCCTCCGGTCGCTCCCGAGCGCTTCGCCGTTCTGCAGGCGCTTCTCGCCTACCTGCTCGCCGCCTGCGGAGAGAGCCGCGACGCGCGCCTCGACGCCGACGCGCTCGCAGAGCGCTTCCACATCCCGCGCGAAGAGCTCCAGGATCACCTCTCCCTGCTCAACCTCGTCAACTTCGGTGGCGGTTGCTACACGGTCTACGCCGAGCTCGAGGGTGACTCGGTGCGCGTGGACAAGGAGCTGTACGGCGACGTCTTCCGCCTCGCGCCGCGCCTGACGCCGCTCGAGGCGCGCGCGATCAGGCTTGCACTCGACATCGTCGGCCCCTCGATCGCGGCGCAAGTGCATACGCCGCTCGACCGCGTCAGGAAGAAGCTCGAGGAGACGTTCGGCCAGTTCGAGGACCACCAGACGACCTCCGAGCAGCGGGAGGGCAACGACGAGGAGGAACTCGTTGCGACCCTCGCCGACGCGATCAGCAAGCGCCGCGTCGTCGCGATCGAGTACCTCAAGGAAGGCGAGGAAGCGCCGCGCGACCGGCTGATCGAGCCGTACTCCTTCGAGCGCGTGCTCCCCAACTGGCTGATCCACTCCTGGGATCGCTCCTCGGACGGGGAGCGGTCGTTTCGGCTCGACCGGATGCGCTCTGCCCACATCACCGAGGAGACGTTCGAGCCGCGCGAGGGATTCGACCCGCACTTCCTCGAGGACACCCGCTCGGTCCGTGTCCGCTACGCCAAGCCGATCGCCCGCTACCGCGTCGAGCGGGGCGCCGTCGGACTGACCGACGGTTCGGCGCTCGCGACGCTGCGCGTCGGCACGCGCGACTGGCTGATCGGCGAGATCCTCGCAGACCGCGGCGAGGCGGTCGTGCTCGAGCCGGAGGACATGCGGCCCGCGATCGCGAAACGCGCAGCGCAGCTTCTCAAGGAGCTCCGGCTCTCGCGCGTCAAGCTGCCGAGTTAAACCGGCAGCCGCAGCGTGAACGTTGAACCCTCGCCAGGGCGCGACTCGACGGCGAGCGTGCCGCCATGGGCCTCCGCGAACGAGCGCGAGAGAAAGAGACCGAGGCCTGTGCCGGGTTTGTTGCTGCCCGTCGCGCGCCCGAACTTCTCGAAGATCTGAAAGTGGTGCTCGGGCTGGATCCCGGGCCCGCTGTCGCTGACCCGGACGACCACGTCGCCGTTGTCGGCATGCACGTCGACCAGGACGGCGCCGCCGGAGTCCGAGTACTTGATCGCGTTCGAGATCAGGTTGTCGACGAGCTGCCGTAGCCGTTCGGCGTCGCCGCGCACGCGCGGGAGAGTGGCCGGCAGGTCGGCCTTCAGCTCGACCTCGTCCTGACCGATCTCGGCGGCCGCGACCGAGTCCCGCACGACCTCGGCGAGATCGACGTCGGAGAAGTGGTAACCAAAGGTGCCGGCCTCGATCCGTGAGGTGTCGAGCACGTCACCGACGAGCGCCGACAACCGCGTCGTCTCGTCGGCGATGACAGCCAGGAAGGCCTCTCGCTGCTCGGGACGGAGCTCCCGCCAGCGCTGCTGCAACGTGCGGGCAGAGCCGATCACCGCCGCCATCGGGCTCCGCAGCTCGTGGGAGACGAGCGAGACGAAGTCGGCGCGCAGCGAGGAGAGCCGTCGCAACTCGTCGACCGTCGCCCGCTCGGCTTCGTAGGTGAGGAGATTCTGAACGGCGGTCGCGACGAGCCGGCCGAGCAGCGTCACGAGCTCGATCTCTTCTCGGCCGAACGCGTTCGGCTCGCCACGCGAAAGCGCGATCGCGCCGATCGAACGAGTGCCGAGCTGCAGCGGCGCCAGCACACGCGACCGCATGCCGAGCTCGACGAGCGCAGGCTCTTCGCGGAACTGCGCCTCGGCCATGTCCTCCCGGTAGATGGTTCGTCCCTCGGCGATCACGCCCTCGAGGATCGATCCGGCGACGGTGATTGCGGTGCCGGGCATCAGATACTCGTTCGCGCCGCGGCCGCTCGTCGCCATCACGCGCGCGCCGGCTCCCTCGACGAGCAAGATCGCCGCACGGTCGAACGGAAGTAGGCCGCGCAACTCGCTGACGAAGGCATCGAACGCCACGTCGAGATCGAGCGACGACCCGAGCGCGCGCGCGGCTCGGCTCGTCGTCTCGAGCACGTCGATCCGGCGCCCGAGCTCGTCGCGCAGCCGTTCGGCCTCCTCCGCCCGGCGGTCCGCTTCACGCGCCTGGCTGCGTTCCATATCGACGAGACGTCCGACGACCCCGCCGAGCGCGAGCGCGACGAGCAGGCGCAGGACGAGCGCATCCCAGCTGACGGGAACGTCGAACTCCTCTCGACGCCAGAGCTCGTGCGCGACGAGAAGCGGAAACATGAGCCCAGCGACGAGCAGGCCGCCTCGAAGGCGGAAGAAGAGCGCCGCTTCGAGGACGACGAGGAAGAGCAGCGCGCGCAGCTGCTGGGCGGGCTCGAAGGAGAAGACGAACATGAGCGCCGAGGCGAGGGCGAGGTCCGCGAGCACGTTGAGCGCGGCCAGGTAGCGCAGCCGCCTGCGCCAGGAGAACGCGAGCGCGAAGAGCGCGAACGCGACGACCGATGTGGCGGCAAAGACCGACCAGGCGGCGGTCTCGTATCCCGCGGGAAAGTCGCTGCGGTCGATGACGATCTTCGCCAGGGCGAGCGGGATCAGCGCCACGCGGACGACGGCCATGATCTTGATCAGCCTCATGCGCGGCTCCGCTCGTCGAGCCGGGCGAGCGCCCACTCCGCGTGCTCGCGCAGCAGCTCGTCGGCGCCCTCGGCATGCCGCACCACTGCCTCCCGCTCGCGCGGCCCGCCAACGTTCCCGGCCGCGACAAGCGCGTTACGCCGCAGCCATCGCGGCTCGTTCCGGGGGACGTAAAGACGGTCGTACCGCGCGACGAGCTCGTGGCCGTCGCGCTCGAGCCAGTCGACGAGCGAGATGGTCGACTCCGCATCGGCCGGCGCCTCGGCTTCGGAACGTCGCTTCTCGATCCCGCGGTTCCACGGGCACACGTCCTGGCAGATGTCGCAGCCGTAGACGAAGGCGCCGAGCTCCGCCCGATAGCTCTGGGGGATCGAGGCCGGAGCCTGCGTCCAGTACGAGAGGCACCGCCTCGAGTCGAGGACTCCGGGCTCGTCGAGCGCGCCGGTCGGGCACGCGTCGATGCAGAGGGTGCACGAGCCGCACCCGGCGTCCAGCGGGTCGGAGCTCTCGATCTCGGCATCCGTGACGAGCGTTCCCAGCACGACCCAGGAGCCGTGGCGGCGGGTGATCGCGAGTGTGTTCTTGCCGTAGAAGGCGACCCCGGCACGGACGGCTCCCTCGCGATCGACGTGATCGTTCTCGTCGACGAGGACTCGGTAGTCGCCGCCGAGAAGGCGGCCGAGCGCGTCGAGCCGCTCGCGCAACTCCGCATAGCGGTCAGACCAGGTGTAGCGCGCGAGCCGTCCTTCTCCCGGCCCCGGCTCCGCGGCCGGCGTGTAGTAGCAGAGCGCGGCCGAGACGACCGTGCGGGCGCCACGCACGAGCTCTTCGGGGTGGCAGGACACCTCCGGCCGCCGGGTGGTGAAGCCCATCGTCGCGAAGAGCCCACGCTTCTTCCGCTCGCGGATATGGCGTTCGGTCGCAACGTAGTGCGTCGCGGGCGTGGCGCCGATCGCATCCAGCCCGAGCTCCTCCCCCACCCGAATCAACTCCGCTGCCGTCATGACAGGATTGTGCCCGTGAAGGCGATTCGCATCCACGAGGACGGCGGGCCGGAGGTGCTCCGGTACGAGGACGTTCCCGACCCCGTCGCCGGCGACGGGGAGGTGCTCGTCTCGCTGCGCGCGGCCTCGCTGAATCATCTCGACCTCTGGATCCGCAAGGGCCTCCCTTCGGTGCCGAAGCCACGCATCCTCGGCGCCGACGGCGCCGGAGTACGGGTCGACACCGGCGAGCGGGTCGTGATCAACCCGGGGCTCGAGCACGGCGCGATGATCACGGTCGTCGGAGAGCACACCGACGGAACGCACGCGGAGCTGATCGCGGTTCCCGAGACGAACGTCTTCCCCCTCGACGACGCGATCTCGTTCGAGACCGCCGCCGCCTTCCCGCTCGTGTACGAGACGGCGTACCGGATGCTCGTCACGAAGGCTCGGCTGCAACGCGGCGAGTGGGTGTTGATCTGGGGGATCGGCGGCGGCGTCGCGACGGCGGCGTTCGAGATCGCGCGCGCGATCGGTGCGAAGACGCTCGTCACC
>JALYRA010000167.1 GCA_030855545.1 Actinomycetota bacterium
AACGACTCGCGCACCAGGCCGTCGAAGTCCACCGGCAGGAGGCCGTCCGGGGTTGCGAACTCGCGCAGGTAGACGAGCAGGAAGCCCCATTCCTCGTCTCGAACGGGATCGTCGCCGGCGCGCTGCCGCGTCAGGCGCTCGAGCTCCCACACGTTCCACTCCCGCGGGTGCGCGGGCAGCGGCAGCGTCGCCACGGCGGCGTGAGCGGGCTCGGGCTTGGCGACGACGGGCTCTGGTTCCGGCAGCGCCGCGACGGCCACGAGCGCAGGCGCTTCGATCACTGATTCAGGCTCAGGTTCCGGCTCTAGCTCAGGTTCCGGCTCTAGCTCAGATTCCTGTTCAGGTTCCGCGTCTGGTTCCGGTTCGGGTTTTGACTCGGGTTCCGGCTCCTGCTCCGCCACGACGGGCTGCGGCTCGGCGGGCTGAGGCTCGGCGGTCGGAAGTTCCTCGACCTCCTCTTCAGGCTCGGGCACCTCTTCAGGCTCGGGCACCTCTTCAGGTTCGGGCATCGGGTCCGGCTCCGCCGTCCGTTCGAGATCCTCGTCCCGCGTTGCCTGTGGCTCGACGGGCCGCACGGAGACGAGGCCGCTGACCGGCTCCCGTCGTGCCGGCTCAGGAGACGCCTCGGCCGGCACAGGCTCGTTCCGGCCGCGGAAGATCGACAACTCGAGCGTGACGACCGCGACATACGCGGCCAGCATTACGAGGACGATCGCGACCGTCGTCAGGTGGAGCAATCCCGCCGCGACCGCGACGGCGACGAGGAAGCACGCTTCCAGAGCGAAGCGAGGCCACTGGCGACCGAGCATGCGCCCGGCCTACCGTTCGGGCTCGGGCTCCCCGCCCTCGGCCGCGTCTGCCTCGTCGGAGGCGGAGATCGGCGTAACGGGGGGAGCGGGCGGCGGCGCGTCGGCGTCCGCTTCGGGACCTTCGTCGCCTGCGTCGGCCTCGGACGTGGCAGGCGGCGCCGGAGCGGTCGGCGGCTCGGAGACGGGCGGCGCTGCGGAAACGGGCGGCTCGGACGCGGGCGGGGCCGCGAATGCTTGCGCGGGCCGCGTTGGCTGGGGCGCGGCGGCGCGGGCGATCTCGCTGTCGTTCGCGTCGACGATCGACTTCACGACCTGGCTGATCGCGGGCTCGCCGAGACCGGCGGCTGCGAGCAGCTGCTCAGCACCCTTCTGCGCGCGGCCCATGACGGCGGTTGCCTGTGCGCGCGCCCACTCGAGCGTCTGCTCGACCTCGGCGCGGGCGGCGTTCGTCAGCTCGGTGGCCTGATGCCGCGACTGCTCGAGCAACCGGGTGCCACGCGCTTCGGACTCGCGCAGCTCGCGGGTCGCGTCTGCGTTCGTCTTCGCAAGCAGGTCGCGCGCCTCGGCCTTGGCCGCGTTCGTGATCTCGGCGCGCTGGCGGTCGGACTCGACGCGGTAGCGCTCGATCTCGGCCTCGCGCTCCTGGAGCTCGTTCTGCTTCCTGCGCACCTCTTCCTCGGTGCGCTGGAGCTGCGTGGCGGAAGCGGTCTGCGCGTCGCGCTCGAGCGTGTCGGCGAACTCGGCTGCGGCGCGGATCAGATGGAGGGCATCCATGCGGACGGCATGCCCGGTCGGCTCGACGTTGGAGGTCTTGCGCGCGGCCTGAAGGACGCGGAGCTGGGCCTGGAGCTGGGCGGTATGGCGGCGGAACGCGTCGAACGCCTCGCGCACACCCTGCTCGTCGTACCCCTCCCCCGAGCGCTGCAGCTGCTCCACGCTCGGAAGCGCGGTCAGCCCTGGGGAGCGCTCTGAATCACCTGACGACATTTGCTTCCACGCTTTCTGGGGTCGGTCGGCGTGCCGCGGCGCGGCTTGCCGGAAGTATGCCCGGTTCATCGGCTATCGAACGGAAAAATCTTAGTCAGGCTCTTCCACGAGCGTTATTCCGAGCTCGTCCAGCTGCTCCTGCGTCACCTCGGAAGGCGCTCCGCTCATCGGGTCGACGCCGGCCTGGTTCTTCGGGAAGGCGATCACGTCGCGCAGGTTCGGCTCAGCGGCGAGCACCATCGCCATCCGGTCGATTCCGAGCGCGATCCCACCCATCGGCGGTGCGCCCATGGAAAGCGCATCAAGCAGGAAGCCGAACTTCGACCGCTGCTCGTCGGCCGACATGCCGAGCAACTCGAACACCTGAGCCTGGAGCTCGGGCTCGTGGATCCTGAAGCTGCCGCCGCCGAGCTCGTTTCCGTTCACGATCAGGTCGTACGCGTGCGCGAGCGCGTGCTCGGGATCGTCCGCGAAGCGGCCCTTCCACTCGTCGTTCGGGCGCGTGAACGGGTGGTGGACGGCGGTCCAGCGGACCGCCTCGTCGTCGCGCTCGAACATCGGGAAGTCGTAGACCCAGAGAAACGTGAACAGCTCGTCGTCGATCAGGCCGAGCTCGCGGCCGATGTGCGTCCGCAGCGCGCCGAGCACGCGAGACGTCGCCGCCCAGCTGTCCGCGGCGAAGAGGACGGTCGAGCCCGGCTCGCTGCGGAAGTGTGCGAGCTCGTCCTCCGAGAGGAACTTGGCGATCGGCGAGCGCACCTCCCCCTCCTCGTCGTAGACGAGATACGCGAGCCCCTTCGCACCCCACTCCTTTGCGAGCTCCTCGAGCTTCGCGAGGTCGCCTCGCGAGTACGCCTGCGGAACGCGGAGGAACCTGACCGCCTCGGCGCTCTTGAACACGCCGAACTCGGAGCTGCGCGTCGCCTCGATGGCGTCCTCGATTTCGACCGCGAAGCGCGTGTCGGGCTTGTCGCTGCCGAAGCGGCGGTCGGCCTCCTCGAACGTCATCCGCGGAAACGGCGTCTCGATCTCGATCCCGAGGCACTCGCGCCAGATCCGCGCGTACATCCGCTCCATCGTCTCGTAGAGGAACTCCTGGTCGGGGAAGCTCATCTCGACGTCGAGCTGGGTGATCTCCTGGACGCGGTCGGCGCGGAGATCCTCGTCGCGGAAGCAGATCGCGATCTGGTAGTAGCGGTCGAAACCGGCGACCATCGTCAGCTGTTTCAGGATCTGCGGGCTCTGCGGCAGCGCGTAGAAACGGCCCTTCTGCAGGCGCGCCGGGACGACGAAGTCGCGCGCGCCCTCAGGTGTCGGCTTGAAGAGGATCGGCGTCTGGATGTCGAGGAAGCCGGCCGCCTCCATTTCGCGACGGATGATCCCGACCATCTGCGCACGAAGCGTGATGTTGCGCTGCAGCTTCTCGCGGCGGAGATCGAGCCAGCGGTAGCGGAGGCGGAGCGTCTCGTCGACGTTCTCCTCGTCGAGCTGGAACGGGAGCGGCGTCGAGCGGCTGACGATCTCGAGCGTCTGCACCTGGAGCTCGACCTCGCCCGTCGACATGTTCGGGTTGACGGTCTCGGCGCTGCGCGCGACGAGCGCGCCTTCGGCGCGGAGGACGAACTCGTTGCGGATCTGGTGCGCGAGCTCGGCGGCCTCCGGCGCGAGCTCCGGGTTGATCACGAGCTGCGTGACCCCGCTGCGGTCGCGGAGGTCGACGAAGATGAGGCCGCCATGGTCACGGCGGCGCGCGACCCAGCCGGAAAGGATCAGCTGCTCGCCGACGAGCGCCTTCGTGGGCTCGCCCGTCATGTGGGTGCGCCAGATCATCGCAACAGTCTGCCGAGAACATCCGCGTGGGCGACCGGTTCGTCCTGCGCGCCCGGCTGACGGATCAGCGCGTCGGCGGCGCGGAGGATCACCGTCGTCGTCGCGCCGGAGCGGCCGGCTTGGGTGAGCTGACCCTTGAGCGAGCGGGCCGCGTAGTCGGTATCGGCTGCGACGCCGCCGTCGCGAAGCGCTTTTAGGAGCGGAGGAGCGAGATCGCGCGGCGCGTCCGGTTCGCGCACGACGAAGATCTCGACGGCTGCGGACTCGGCCTCGGCGACGCCCTCGTCCTCCATCGCGATCACGAGTCGCTCGATCCCGGCGCCGAAACCGACACCGGGCGTGGCAGGTCCGCCGATCTCCTCGACGAGGTAGTCGTAGCGGCCGCCGCCCGAGATCGTCGAGTTCTCGTTGTCCATCGGGCCGATGAACTCCCAGGTCGTGCGGGAGTAGTAGTCGAGGCCGCGGACGAGCGTCGGGACGAGCTCATAGGCGACGCCGGTTGCGTCGAGGTCGGCGCGTACCGCGGCGAAGTGCGTCCGGCAGGCTTCACAGAGCGAGTCCCCGATCTTCGGTGCGTCCTCGAGCAGCTTCCGCGTCCGCTCGCTCTTGACGTCGAAGACGCGGAGCGGGCTCGTCTGGAGCTTCTGCTTCGCCTCGTCGTCGAGCTCGCTCTCGTGCTCCCGCAGCCACGCGGTCAGCCGCTCGACGTAGGCGGGCCGGCAGTGGCGGCAGCCGATCGAGTTCAGCTCCAGTCGATAGTTCGTGATCCCGAGCCGGTGCAGGAGCGTGTCGTAGAGCTGGACGATCTCGGCGTCGATCGCGGGGTCGTCCGTGCCGATCGCCTCGACCGAGAGCTGCCAGTGCTCGCGGTAGCGCCCGCGACCGGGCGCGCCGTAGCGATACATCGGCCCGATCGTGTAGAGCTTCTGCGGCTGCGGCTCGCGGTGCAGGCCGTGCTCGACGTAGGCGCGTGCGATCGGCGCCGTGCCCTCCGGCCGGAGCGTCAGCGAGCGATCGGAGCGGTCGGTGAAGGTGTACATCTCTTTCTGCACGACGTCGGAGCCCTGCCCGGACGTGCGTAGGAAGAGCTCGGTGTCCTCGAAGACGGGCGTCTGGATCGGCCGGTAGCCGTAGAGCGCGGTCAGGCGCTCCATCTCGCCCGTCACCCGGCGCCAGAGCGGCTGCTCGGATGGGAGGATGTCGTGCGTCCCGCGCGGCCTCTCGATCTTCACGCTGACCGGAGTTCTGCGAGGAACGGGTTGCGGGCGAGCTCGTCGCCGAGCGTCGTCGCCGGGCCGTGCCCGGAGAACACGACGGTCTCTGGCGGGTATGCCTCCGCGAGCGTCCGGATCGAGCCGAGCAGCGTGTCCCAGTCGCCGAACGGGAGGTCGGTACGGCCTACGGAGCCGGCGAAGAGGACGTCGCCGGAGAAGAGAGCACCGTCTGCGTAGAAGGAGAGGTGGCCGGGCGAGTGACCGGGCACGTGGCGAACCTGGAACGAGATCCCAGCGACAGCGACGGTCTCGCCGCCCGAGAGCAGCGTCGCGTCGCCCGAATAGGGCGGGGTCGCGGTACCGGGGAAGAAGTCGGCGGGCCGGCGGAAGACGTCGAGCTCGCCCTCGGGGAGCCAGACTGGGGCGCCTGACTCGGCCGCGAGCTCGGCAAGAGCGCCGAAGTGGTCGTAGTGGCCGTGGGTCAACAGGATCGCGGCGCAGCTCGCGTTTACGCGCCCGAGCGCCCCGTGGATCTCGGCCGGTTCTGCACCCGGATCGACGACGACGGCGTGCGTCGCCAACGCGTCGGTTCGAACGAGGTAACAGTTCGTCCCGACCGGGCCGAGGGACAGCTGGTCAACCGCGAGGCCCATGGGCGGATGAGTCTATCCTTGCGCCGGTGCAGCACTGGGACCTGATGGCGATCGATGCGCCGGCGGGTACGCGCGACGCCGTCGTCGTCCACTCCGGCAACGAAGCGCGGGCGATCGTGATCGTCCTGACGCCTGGCCAGTCGCTCGGCGACCATCAGGTGAAGGAGAACGCGTGGGTGATGGTCGTCGAAGGGCGGGCACGTGTCTCCGCCGGCGGCGAGACGGTCGAAGCTGAGCCCGGCATGCTCTTCCGCTTCGACCCCGACGAGCGGCATTCGCTCCAGAGCGACGAGGGAGCGCGGGTCCTGCTCCTGCTCGCGCCGTGGCCCGGTGAAGGCCACTACCGCGGCTCGGCCGCCTAGCTCTTCTCGTCTGTACGGCCGAGGCGACGCTGGTACGAGCGCCAGACCAACGTGTCCATGAAGTACGAGAACGGCAGGAAGAACGCCATTAGGACGACCGTCTGCAAGACCTTGCCCACGGTCGTCACGTTGTCGTCCGAGGCGAGCAGGAAGACGACGAGCAGCATCAGCGGGAAGAAGAGGAGGCCTCGCCTGAGGGTGCGGCGCACCGACGGCGGCTCGATCGCCCGGCCGGAGCGCGAGGTCGCCTGGGCTTTCACGGTCTTTGCCTTTCCGCGGCGCGCGGCGCCGACCAGCTCCTCCGCCTCTTCCGGTGCGAGCTCGTTTCCTTCGTCGTCGACGTAGACCTCTTCGTACTCATGCCGCTGGAGCTTCTGACGGCGGCGCTGCTGCTTCTTGGAAGGCATGCGGTCAGTATGCCCGCCGCTCGTACGCCACGGCCCCGTCCTTGATCACGGACGCGACGACATCTCCAGCGAGGTGGTACGCGAGATACCGCCAGTCGGGAGCGTCGAGCAGGGTCAGATCGGCCGCGTATCCGGGCGCGATGCGGCCGCTCCGGTCGGCGCGGCCGAGAACGTGCGCGGCGTTGACCGTGCAGGCCGCCAACGCTTCGGCGGGACTCAGCTTCAGCTGCGTCGCCGCGAGGGAAACGACCAAGGGGAGGCTCGCGCAGAACGCGCTTCCCGGGTTGAAGTCGGTGGCGAGCGCGACAGCGGCGCCCGCGTCGACGAGAGCGCGAGCCGGCGGCATCGGCCGCGCGAGGAAGAGCGCGCTCGCCGGGAGGAGGACGGCGGTGACGTCACTCGCAGCAAGCGCCTCGATCCCATCCGGGCCGGTCGCCTCCAGATGGTCGACGGAGCGCGCGCCCAGCTCGATCGCGAGCGGAACCGCCCCGGACTCCGTGAACTGGTCACCGTGTAGGCGAAGCGCGAGCCCGTGATCTCGCGCCGCCTCGAGGTAGCGCCGCGCCTGCGTGGCGTCGAATGCGCCTCGCTCGACGAAGACGTCGGCGGCCTCGGCGATCTCGGCGGCCGCCGGGAGAACCTCGGCGAGCACGAAGTCGAGGTAGGCGTCGGCGTCCCGGTGCTCGGGCGGAGTCGAATGGGCGCCCAGATACGTCGGGACGCCGCCGGCGGCGCGGATCGCCTCGAGCGATGCGAGCTCAGTGTCGCGGTCGAGGCCGTAGCCGGACTTTCCCTCGAAGGTCGTCGTGCCGGCGCGCAGCATCCAGTCGCGGTGCCGCGTGACCGCCCTCAGCAGGCCGTCCGCCTCCGTCGCCCGCGTCGCCCGGACCGTGGCAAGGATCCCGCCACCCGCCGCATGCAGCTCCTCATAGCTCGCGCCGGACGCGCGCAGCGCGAACTCCTCGACACGGTCGCCCCCGAACGCCGGGTGCGTGTGACAGTCGACGAGACCAGGGATCGCGCAAAGGGCGCTCCCGTTGAGCTCGACGACCTCGCCGCCGATTGGCTCGAGGTCGCGCATCCGGCCCACTGCCTCGATCGTCGGCCCGTCGCAGAGGACGTAGCCGTCGTCGACCCAGTCCAGGTCGGCGAGAGCACGTCCGCGCAGGGGCGCGTCGCGCCCGGCCGGGCTGACGACCTGCTGCAGGTCGCGGACGAGCAGCTTCGGCATGCTCAGGCGCTCGGCAGGTCGAGGCTGGGCAAGTCGAGCCCGTGCTCGCGCGCGGCGTCGAGCGCCTCGTCGTAGCCGGCGTCGGCGTGGCGCATCACGCCCGTACCGGGGTCGGCGGTGAGCACCCGCTCGAGCCGCTCGGCGGCATCGTCCGATCCGTCGGCGACGACCACCATGCCGG
>JALYRA010000177.1 GCA_030855545.1 Actinomycetota bacterium
CCCGTGATCACATGCCGGCCTTCCTCGGCGGCGTTCGCGATCAGCCAGGCGATCATGAACGGAGCTTAACCGACACGTTCGGCATGCGCCGCAACTGCTCGATCGGCCGTGACGCCGTCTGCGACGCCGCCGACCCGTCGTACCGCGGCGAGCCACGCCTCCTCGTCACCGTCGGCCTGCTCGGCGCGGAGATGCGCGCAGGTCGAGATCAGTTCCGCGAGCGCGGCGACGGCGTCGACGTCGCCGGTCGCCGCGATCCGGACGAGCCCGTGGGCGTAGAGGTAGTCGCCGAGGAGGAGCGCTGCCTCATCGTCGGCCGGCGCAAAGAGCCGCGGCCGGCCGTAGTGGACGAGGTAGCCCTCGTAGATCGTCTCGATCCCCAGCGCGAACATGGCCGGTGCGAGCGGGCCAAAGACACCCACGCGCTCCGGGTCGGCGCGCAGCTGCTCGGCCCAGAGCGGGCTCTCGGTCGCGGCGCCGGCCGCGATTACCTCGAACAGGTCGGTAGAGGTAGCCCCGCCGGAACTATCCGAAGAAGTCGCCAACTGCCTCGATGGTGCGGTCGATGTCCTCGTCCGAGTGCGCGAGCGAGACGAACAGGCACTCGAACTGGGACGGGGCGACGTAGATCCCGCGCTCGAGCAGGTGCCGGAAGAGCGCGCCGTAGCGCTCGGCGTCGCTCGTCTTCGCATCCTCGAAGTTCCGGATCGGGCGGTCGTTCAGGAAGAGCGTCGCCATCGCGCCGACTCGCTGGACGCGGCCGAACGGCTGCAACCCGTGCTCGAGCCGCGCGCCCTTCCGCTCGAGCTCGTCGTAGACGGACTCGTCGCGGAGCCGGCGGAGAACACTCGTGCCCGCGGCGGTCGCGAGCGGATTTCCGGAGAGCGTGCCCGCCTGGTAGACGTCGCCGGCCGGCGCGAGGCGTTCCATCACGTCCGCGCGGCCGCCGAAGGCCGCGGCGGGCAGGCCGCCGCCGACGATCTTCCCGAGGATCGTCAGGTCGGGGTAGACGCCGAAACGCTCCTGGGCCCCGCCGCGGGCGACGCGGAAGCCCGTGATCACCTCGTCGAAGAGGAGCAGCGCGCCGGACGCGTCGCAGAGAGCGCGCAATGCTTCGAGGAAACCCGGAGCGGGGGGAACGACGCCCATGTTCCCGGCAACCGGCTCGACGACGATCGCAGCGAGGCCCTCGCCGTAGCGCTCCACAGCCGCGGCGGTGGCGTCGAGGTCGTTGAACGCGGTGACGATGGTGTCCGCGGTCGTCCCGGTCGGCACGCCCGGGCTCGCCGGAATGCCGAGCGTCGCGAGACCGGAGCCGGCGCTCGCGAGCAGCCCGTCGGAGTGACCGTGGTAGCAGCCCGAGAACTTGAGGATGCGGTCGCGGCGGGTGAAGCCGCGCGCGAGCCGGATCGCGCTCATCGCCGCCTCCGTCCCCGAGGACACGAGCCGAACCATCTCGACCGAGGGAACCGCGTCGACGATCTCGGCGGCGAGGTCGACCTCGGCCTCGGTCGGCGCGCCGAACGTCGTGCCGCGCTGCGCCGCCTGGGTGATCGCGGCCAGCGTCTCCTCATCGGCGTGGCCGAAGACGAGCGGCCCCCAGCTCAGGACCCAGTCGATGTAGCGCTTGCCGTCGACGTCCTCGATCGACGACCCGCTGCCGCTGCGCATGAAGACCGGCTCGTCGAGCCCGACGGAGCGCATCGCGCGGACCGGCGAGTTGACCCCGCCGGGGATCAGCTTCTCGGCGCGTCTGGCGAGATCGGACTTCTGCCTCAGAGCCACGTGGCGAGATCTCTCGTCCAGTACGAGAGCACGATGTCGGCGCCGGCCCGCTTGATCGCCGTCAGCGACTCGAGCGCAGCCGCGCGCTCGTCCAGGTGGCCGGCAGCCGCAGCCGCCTTCACCATCGCGTACTCGCCCGACACGCTGTACGCGGCGACGGGGCAGTCGAACCGGTCGCGAACGGCGCGGATCACGTCGAGGTAGGGCAGCGCCGGCTTCACCAGCAAGACGTCGGCGCCCTCGGCGAGGTCGAGCTCGCATTCGCGCAGTGCCTCGCGAACGTTCGGCGGGTCAAGCTGGTAGCCACGCCGGTCGCCGAACGCCGGCGTCGACTCGGCCACGTCGCGGAACGGCCCGTAGAACGACGAGGCGTACTTGGCGGCGTAGGAGATGATCGGCGTGTCGGGAAGCGCCTCGCGGATCGCGCCGACGCGGCCGTCCATCATGTCGCTCGGGGCGACCGCGTCCGCTCCCGCCTCGACGTGACTGGCGGCGGTGCGCGCGAGCAACTCGATCGTCTCGTCGTTCACAACCGCTCCGTCCCGGATGACGCCGCAATGACCGTGGGTGGTGTACTCGCAAAGACAGACGTCGGTGATCAGAACGAGCCCGGGCTGCTCCGCTCGGAGCGCGCGCAACGCACGCTGAACGACACCGTCGTCGTCCCAGGCGCCGGAGCCCTCGTCGTCCTTCTCCTCGGGGATCCCGAACAGGATCACCGCCTTGCCGCCGAGCCGGGCGAGCTCGGTCGCTTCGGCGACGAGGTCATCGATCGAGAAGCGGCTCATCGCGGGCAGCTCGGCATTTCGAGCCGTCGACGGGCCGACGAAGTAGGGCATCACGAAGTCGTCGAGATCGAGCCGCGTCTCGCGAACGAGCGAGCGCAGGGCGTCTGTACGGCGCAGCCGGCGCAAGCGGGTGGCGGGAAAAGCCATCGCCCGATCGTAGCCTTGCGCCAACAAGGTGGCAGGTTTCAGCAGAGTCGCCTATGCTGCCCCGCATGGCTTCGGCCCGAAACCGGGAGGCGGTGCGTTCGCGCGCGCACGACAACGGACGCAGGGAGATCGAGCGACTGCGCGCCCGCCGCCACCGCCCCGAGCGTCACGCCGCGCGCTTCATCCTGACCGCCCTGCTTTCGGCGGTGCTGCTTCTGACCCTGCTCCTGACCGCCTTCGGGACCTGGAGCTCCGATCCGGTCGCGACGCGCCCGCTCGCAACCGCGAACGTCCTCAAGGGCGGCCAACCGCTCCGACAGATCGTCGCGACGGCAGGGGCGTTGCACCTGCAGCTGCCCGTCTCGCAGAGCGCCGTGACCGCGATCGGCTATCACCACGCGGGCGACGGCTCGCTCTCGCTGAAGCCGGTCGGCCGTCAGGGGAACGCGGGCATCTTCGCGCGGCTCTGGCACAGGGTTGCCGGCTCGAACGAGAATCGCCTCGTCTGGTACCAGCTCCGCGGCGATCGCGGCCCGGGCACCTCGGTGCTCTCTGTCGGCGCAGAGCCAGGCACCGACGTCTACTCGCCCGTCGACGGCACGGTGGTCGGCATCGCCGACTTCAAGCTTTCGAACCGGATGTACGGCGCCCGGATCGACATCCGCCCGCAGCTCTCGCCTTCCGTCGTCGTCTCGCTGACGCACCTGCGGGCCGACCCGGCGCTGACCGTCGGCTCGGCGGTCTCGACGGCGCGGACGAAGATCGGCGTCGTGGTCGACCTGACGGCCGTCGAGCGCCAGGCTCTCGCCCGCCACACGCAGGACGCGGGCAACAACGTCTCGCTGTCGGTGCGCACGGCCGCCGTCCTCTCGCTTCGCTGAAAATCCTCTTCATCGGTGACGTCGTCGGGGCGCCCGGGCGACGTGCGGTCGAGGAACGACTGCCGGGGCTGAAGGACGAACTCGGCGCTTCGTTCTGCGTTGTCAATGGAGAGAACAGCGCCGACGGCGTCGGGATCACGCCGAAGCTCGCCGCCCGCCTGCTCGCGGCCGGGGCGGACGTGATCACGCTGGGGAACCACACCTGGCGGCGCCAGGAGATCGGCAACTACCTCCAGACCTCCGAGCAGGTGATCCGTCCGGCGAACTTCTCCACCGGCGTGCCGGGGCGCGGCTGGACCGTGCGGCAGACCGCGGACGGTACTTCGGTCGCCGTGATCAACGTGCTCGGCTCGCTCTTCCTCTCCCCCGCCGTCTCGATGTTCGAGCTCGTCGACGGTCTCGTCGATGAGGCGCGCGAGCAGGCGCAGGTGATCCTCGTCGACGTCCATGCGGAGGCGACGAGCGAGAAGGTGGCGCTCGCTCACTGGCTCGACGGCCGCGTCACCGCCGTCGTCGGGACGCACACGCACGTCCAGACCTCGGACGCACGCGTGCAGCGCGGCGGCACGGCCGCGATCACGGACGCCGGCATGACCGGTCCGCACGACTCGGTGATCGGCGTCAAGGCCGACCTCGCGATCCGCCGGATGCGAACGGGGATGCCGGTGCGCTTCGAGGTCGGCGAGGGCGGCGTGCGGATCGAGGGCGCGCTGATCGAGTGCGGCGCCGACGGCCGCGCTACGGCGATCGAGCCGGTCCGCGTGACCCACCCCTGAGTAGCACGACAAGCACCGCCACGAGGGCGAGGTCACGGGCGAGCACGAGACCGGACGGGAACGGATCGAGCTCTCGCGCGAGGTCCCAGTAACGAGTCGGGAACCAGGCCTGGGTCAGGACGAGCGCGGCGGCGAGGAGCAGCGAGGCTCGCACGCCCCGGATCCCGGCGACGAGCGGGACGACCGGGGCGAGCCAGATCAGGAACTGCGGCGAGAGCACCTTTCCGAGCGCGACGAAGGCGACGAGCGACGCGGCACTCCAGCGGACGAGTTCCTCCCGCGTGTCCGGTCGCCGTGTCCAGATCCACGCGAGTGCGGCCAGCTGGACGACCGTGAGCAGGAGCGCCGCGACACCGGTCCCCGTCGCGTGCAGGTTCTGCGAACCGTGCCCCGACCGCATCTCGACGTCGAGACCGAACAGGTGGTGCGCGGCCAGGTAGATGGCTGAGCCGAGGCTCTCGATCTGGAGCGGCCGCGAGAGCTGACGGCCGATGCTGTGGGCAACGCCGTCGGGTGCGACGACGAGGAACGGGACGAAGACGAGCGCGACCACGGCGGCGAGGATCCCGACGCAGGTGAGCGCCTCACGCCGGCCGCGGCGCCGCCACACCCAACCGAGCGCGACGGGGACGAGGACCGCCGGGTAGAGCTTCACAACGATCGCCGCGCCGAGCAGGCCGAACCCGATCCGGTCGCGTCCGTGCACGAGCGCCGCGAGCGCGCCGAGGACGAACACGGCCGGATAGAGGTCGAAGCGGGTCAGCACGACCGAGCCGAGGAGGAGCGGGAACCCGGCGGCGAGCGCCAGCGCGGCGAGCATCCTGGCGCGCGAGGAGCGGAGCCCGTACAAGGTCACCGCGACGAGCACCACCGCCGCGACACCGCAGATGAGCATCAGCCACTCGAACGCATCCCGGTAGCTCTCCTCGTCGTCGCCGAGAAGCGACGGCAGCACGAACGCGGGCAGCGCGCCGGGCGGGTACTCCGGCCTGATGTCGCGGTACGGCACGGCGCCGTCCTCGATCGCGTTTCCGTAGGTCTCGTAGACGGGGGTGTCGACGATCTCGCCGTCGTCGTACCAGGCGGTGTGCAGCACCCCCCACGAGAGCAGGAACAGCGCTACCGCTCCGGCGGCAGCGATGCTAGTGAACTGCCGCGGCGCGATCACGTCGGTAGAGGACGGCGAAGGCCACGAAGGGGAAGAACCAGGGGATGTAGAGGTAGAACCAGTGCGTCAGCACGAGCTCGAAGCCGATCAAGACCGCCGCTGTGAGCGCCGCCAGCCGGAGGATCGACTTTCGCCGTGGCACAAAGGCGACGAGTACGGCGCCGGCGAGCACGAGCACCTGCAGCACCTGCTGGACGACGTGCAGGTCGGGCACGCCCTGCGCGTGGTACTGCCCCCAGCCCCAGAGCGAGAAGGGCGAGTCGCGGTCGAACTGGAAGCCGAACGTCCGCTCGGTGAAGACGCGAGCGGCGTGCAACGGATCGGGCTCGAGTAGGAGGACGAGGAAGGCCGCGACGGTGGTGACGGCAAACCCGAGCGCAAAACGGCGAAACGGGATCCGCAGGCCGTTCGGATACGAGAGCCAGAGCGGCGCCAGCAGGAGCCCGGCAAACTTCGTCCAGCCGGCAAGCGCGACGGAGCCACCCCGCGCCCAGGCCGAGGAGGCGAGCCAGAAGCCCCAGATCAGGAACGCGGGCATGATCGCGTCGTTCGTGTTCGAGTTCGATGCGTACAACGTGAAGGGGTAGGCCGCCCAGGCGAATGCGAGCGTCGCCCCCAGCCTCGCACCGCCGTACCGTCTCCCCACGAGCGCGAGCCCGAGGATGCAGAGCGCGTCGAAGAGGAGCGAGGTCGCGTGCGCCGCCCAGAGCTCGTCCCACTTGCCGGTCCAGCCGAAGACGGCGTAACCCGGCACGTACGCCAGGTAGGAGACCGGCCCGTACGTGTCGCCGCGCGGGTTCGATGCCTCGCAACGCCCGTTCGTCTGGATTCTCTCGCGGACTTCTCCTTCGGCGTCCGCCGGCCCGCACGGCTTCTGCTGCTCCTGGATCGGCATGTTGCCGTAGGGCATCTGCCCGTTCGCGATCCGCTGCGCGCCGACGACGCCCGCGAAGCCGACGTCGATCACGCTCCGCTGTGCCTCGATGTTCAGGCCGACGCGGAAGCCGGCGAGGAAGACGCACGCGCCAACCAGCAACCAAACCGGCCAGACCGGCTTCGACGCACGAGGCGGCCGGTCGCGTCGAGCGATCCAGAGGCAGCGGACGAGGAGGTAGACGAGCGGCGGGTAGGCGAGGGGGGCGCTCCAGAAGACCTCGCCGTCGTTGAAGAAGCGCAGCGAGATCGAGAACGAGAGCAGCGCGAGCAGGTCGAGGTTCCGCAGCGAGAGCGGCGTGCGGAGATTCGCGAGCCCGACGAAGAAGATCGCGCAGAACGTGAGCCAGAGCCACATCCCGTTGATCGTCCTCCCGCCGAACGCGCCGGCGCCGCCGCGCGCCATCGACCAGGCCACCTGCGGCCCGGTGAAGGCCTCACTCACCGTACCCGAGCGGTCGTCCACCTTCCCGAGCACGATCTGGCCCGCCTCGCCCGACCACGCCTTCACGATCCACTCTGCCGTCGCCGCGCGGTACTCCGCGTCCGTCTGCGGCTTTGGTGGGTACCGCTCGAGCCAGTCCGCAACCTGCGGATGCCGGAAGAGGATCTCCGTGGCTTGCTTCTCCGTCAGCCGGACGGCGCCCTCGGGTGGTGCGAACGGCGTCTCGATGAGCCGGCCGTCCTTGTCGTAGACCGGCTCGCTCGGCACGGCCGCCGCCGTGCCGGGGACGGCGAACGCGAGCGCCGCGACGAAGCCGGCTAGCGACGCCGGAAGGACCAGAGCTTGTTTCCCACGAAGTTGAGCGGGGTGACGAGGACGATCGCGATCGCCTGGGCGAGCACCTTGCCGAGCTCGAGCTGGTCGACGAGCAGGGCGAGGATGACGAGGTTGGCTGCGAGCGCCGCGGTCGACACGATCAGGAAGCGCAGCCCCTGGTAGGCGACGTGGCCGCGCTGGCCGCGGAACGTCCAGAGGCGGTTCCACGTGTAGTTGCTCGTGACGGCGACGAGGAACGAGCCCGTGGCTGCGAGAAGGTAGTGCAGTCCGCCGGCCTTGAGCAGCAACGTGTAGACGACGAGATTGACGACGTAGCCGCTGGCGCCGACCGTGCAGAAGCGAACGAGCTGAAGCCAGTTCTCGCGACGGGCGAGCGCGCCCCGCGTACGCGCGAGCGTGGTCGTTCCGCGGGCGGCGGAAAAGCGCTGCACGACAGCGGAACCTAGCAGCGTGCCGAGAGCGGGACGACGAGCATCCCACCCGGTTCGACGATCGCGTCGGCGAGTTCCGGCACCGCAGCCAGCGGGCGGCTGTTGCTCCGGTAGAACTCGAGCTCGCGGCGGTCGAGGAGCGTGAGAGTGCTGTCGATCTCGATCGCTCCCTCTTCGAGCCGGGCGATGGAGAGAGGAAGGAAGCGGCTGGCGCCGTCGCCGCAGAGGACGGCGAAGCCAAGAATTCGAGCGGCGTCGGCATCGAGCAGCACGCTCTCGACCTCGCCCAGCCGGATCCCTCGCACGAGCACGGGCAGGCGCAATAACGACGATGCCCTGTGACCCCTCACGAGCAACTGCCTACCCGCGGCCTTCCTCGCCGAACCCTGCCGCGCCCAACAACGGGACGAAGACGCACGGCACGGACCTCCGCTGCACCGGCCCGTCCTCGCCGCGAACGACGACCTCGAGCCATTGACGGCGGCGGCTGCCGAGCGGGACGACGAGTCTGCCTCCGAACGCGAGTTGCTCGTAGAGGACGGGTGGCAACGAAGGAGCGGCGGCGGCGACGGCGATCGCGTCGAAGGGAGCTCGCTCAGGCGCACCGAGGGCGCCGTCGCCGACTCGGATCTCGACGCGGCCGTACCC
>JALYRA010000199.1 GCA_030855545.1 Actinomycetota bacterium
GTCGGCGCGTCGTTCGAGGACGACCTGCGCGCGTACGCTGCGGCGGGCTTCGACGGGATCGGGATCTGGGAGATGAAGCTCGGCGACGACGAGGTCGACCTCGCGGCGCTGCGGGCAAGCGGGCTCCGCGCGACGAACTGCGTCCCGAACGTGCCCTCGATCCTGCCGAACACCGTGATCGAGGGGCCCGACGACGTGGAGGAGCGGGTCGAGTCGATGTGCGGTTCGGTGCGGCGCTTCGCCCACTACGAGCCTGACTCCGTCCTCTGCCTCACGGGTCCCGAGGGTGATCGCGATCCGGCTGAAGCCCGGCGGCTCGTGATCGACGGCTTGCAGCGCATCGCAGCCGCGGCGAAGGAGGCGGGCGTCCAGGTCGGGCTCGAGCCGATCCACGCCTCGCAGCGCGACGACCTGACGCTCGTCACGACGATCCCCGAGACGCTCGACCTGCTCGACGAAGCCGGCTTGCGGGACGTCGGGATCATGGTCGACCTCTGGCACATCTGGGACACGCCTGAGGTCGAGCGTCACCTGACCGAGAACATCGGCCGGATTACCGGCGTCCACGTCGCCGACTGGTTCGCCGACGGGCGGCCGGAGCGGGCCCTGCCCGGCGAGGGGATCGCGGAGATCGGCGACTTGCTCCGCGTGCTTCGTGACGCAGGCTGGAGGGGCGCGTGGGACGTCGAGATCTTCGGCGTCCCGGACGACCCGGCGTCGTTTTGGGCGCTCGACGTCGACGAAGCGGCGCGCCGAGCGCACGCGGCGATCCTCAGAGCGGCTGGTTGACGAGCGCGAGCACGTTCGCGACGAAGACCTTCGTCTCGTCGTACAGCCCGCGCTCGCGCACGGCGTGCTCGCCCTGGTACCAGGCCGCGAGCGCGAGGCGCTGGTCGCCACCGAATCGCTTCAGTAGATGGCTCAGATATGCCATCCCGACCTCGATGCCGCCCTCCCCGGTGCGAGGCACGTTGCGGCCAATCAGGTTCTCTTCGACGAAGTCCCAGGTGTCCGGCATCACCTGCATCGGGCCCCAGGCGCCGACCGAGGAGGTGACGTCGACCTGGAACCCTGACTCCTGCCAGGCGAGTGCCCGTGCCAGCGATGCCGGGATGCCGTACCGGCCGGCCCAGTGATCGAGCTGACTGCGCACGGTCGACCGGGTGAGCTGACCGACGGCGCCGGCCGGAGGCAGCTTCAGCATCGCACCTTGGAGCAGCACGCCGTCGGCGCGGAGGTTGTTCGCGGCCGCGAGCGCCGCGATCGTCGTCCGGTTTCGCTCCGCGATTGCGCTCAGCGAATCGCCCGGTCGGACGGTGTACGAGCCGAGCGCCGTCATGGAACGTGTCGGTGCGGCGACGGCTGCACTGCGCGTCCGGCCGAACGACGTCAGCGTGACGGGACCGGCAGTGCCGTCCGCCGCGAGACCGCGAGTCCTCTGGAAGCGCACCAAACCGGCTTTCGTCGACGCGCCGAAGTGCCCGTCGACGTCGAGCAGGCGCAGATGTCCCGCGCGGGCGAGGAGGAACTGGAGGCCGGAGACGTCCCATCCGTACGCGCCCTGCGAGAGTACGCGCCGCGCCACGAGCGGCCGGCCGAGCGCGCCCAACTCCGCACGTGTCCTCGCGCTCAACTCACCCGTGACCGGAATCTGGGCCGCACGCTGGAACGCTCTCAGGCCGTTCGCGGTCATCGGCCCGGCAAGGCCGTCGATCGTGCCGAAGTACATCCCCTTCGACCGCAGCGCGACCTGGAGCGACGCGATCTCCGGGTCAGCGGACGCAGCGGCTGCCTGCGGCGCTGAGACGAGCGACGCGACGACCAGCCCGAGGATGAGAGTGCGAGCACGCACGGGATGGACACCTTGTCCGTCGATCCCCCGGTTCCTTCAATGTTTTACAAAGTGGGAAACGACCAAGAGAGCTCCCGCGGTTGGACTCGAACCAACAACCCTCCGATTAACAGTCGGATGCTCTGCCAATTGAGCTACGCGGGATCGCAGCGGCAGATTGTAGCCCTTCGTCAGGCCAGTTCGGCGGCGGCTTCCCGTATGCGCGCGAGCTGGCCCTGAAGCTCCTTGACCCGTTCGAGCTCGGCGCCGGCGAGCTCGCGTCGCAGCCTCCGCTCGCGGAGGTTGAGTAGGAGCTCCTTGCCGGTGCGCTCGTCGAGCCCTTCCCTCGCGGCCCGCGCGTCGAGCTCCGCGCGGAGTGCGATCAACTGCTCGTCGTCCTCGCCCCCGTCGACGAGCTGGGCGCGGAAGCGGCGGTGCAGCTCCGAGTCGAAGTGGTCTGCCGGCAGCTCCGCGAGCAGCACGACAAGGCTCGGCTGGAGCACGCAGGCGGCGAGTGCGTTCCGTTCGAGCCGCTCGCCCTTCTCGAGCATCTTCGGTGAGAGATCCTCGGTGATCGACCGTCCCGTCGCCGGCCCCTTCGCGCCGAGCCCGGCGAGCGTCTCGCGAGGCAGGTCGAGCTTGTCGGCGAGCAGGCGCAGCGCATCCTGGCGCTCCGGGGAATCCTCGACCTTGGCCAGCACCTCGCGGGCGCGGACGAACGCCTCCTGCCGGTCGGGCGTGCGCTCGAGCTCGAGCCGAACCCGGTAGACGACGTAGCTCTCTGCACCGACGAGGCGCTGCTCGAAACCCGCTGGCGCATCGGCGGGGTCTTGGCCCTTCGGCAGCGTCACGACGCGCACGTCGAATCCGAGCGAGGTCGCGAGCTCCATCCCGCGGAGGGTCGCCTCCTCCCCAGCCGCGTCGGAGTCGAAGCAGAGATAAATCCTGCGGGTCAGCCGCTGCAGCTCCTTCAGCTGCCGCTCGGTGAGAGCGGTCCCCATCGAGGCCACGGTCGGCTCGAAGCCGGCCTGGCGGAGCGCGATCGCGTCGGTGTTCCCCTCGACGACGACGGCGCGCTCCTGCTTCGCGATCGCGGTGCGCGCCAGATTGAGGCCGTAGAGGATCGCCGACTTGTGGAAGAGCTCGCCCTCGGGCGAGTTGACGTACTTGCCGCGGAGCGGATCGTCCTCGTGGAGCTTGCGCGCCTGGAAGCCGACGATCCGCCCGCGCGCGTCCGCGAGGGGAAACATCAGCCGCTGCGGAAAGTAGTCGTTGCCACGCGCGTTCGTGAGCCCGGCGCCGCGCAGCTCATCGCGGGTGAAGCCCTTCTGCTGCGCCTTCTGCGCCAGTCCGCTTCCGGGTGAGAGCCCGAGCCGGAACTCTTTGCAGACCGCCTCGCCGAGGCCGCGGCTCTCGAGGTAGGCGCGAACGGGCGCACCCGCGGCCGACTCCCAGAGGTACCGCTCGTAGAAGGCCGCCGCCTGATCGAGTACCGCGTGGAGCCGGTCGCGGCGCTTACGCGACTCCTCGAGCTGCGGCGACGTCTCCTCATACTCGAGCGTGACGCGGAAGCGCTCCGCCAGCCACTCGACGGCGCCGGCGAAGTCGAGGCTCTCCGTCTCGCGGACGAACGTGATCACGTCCCCGCCCTTGCCGCAGCCGAAGCAGTGGTAGAGCTTGTCGGCCGGGTTGACCGAGAAGCTCGGCGTCCGCTCCTCGTGGAAGGGGCAGCGGCCGGAGTAGCGTGCGCCGGCCTTGCGCAGAGACGTTCGGCCGGAGACGACCTCGACCATGTCGGCGGCGGCGACGACCTCGCGTACGGAGCTCTCTTTGATCCGCGCCACTAGAGGCGCTCAGCGTACGACAGCGCGAAGCGGTCGGTCATCCCGGAGACGAACGCGCGGATCTCCTCCTCGGAGTCGCCTCGCTCCACCAGGCGCTCGAAGATCTTCCTGATCGTGATGTGAGCCCGGTCGTGCTCGCCGCGGGCGTGCTCGCCGAGGTAGACCCGCTCGAACATGAACGACCGCAGCGCGAGCATCGCCGCGCCGACGTCTTCGCTCTGGACGATGTCGCCGGCGCGCTCGGAGCTCTCGATCAGGTCGTGCACGAGTGTGTCGATCCGGTTCGAGCCGGTCTCGCCGAGCAGCTCGAGCTCGGCGCGTGGCAGCTCCTCCGGCTCGAGCAGGCCGTAGCGGATCGCGTCGTCGATGTCGTGGTTGATGTACGCGACGCGGTCGACGAGCCGCACGATCTTCCCTTCGAGCGTCCGCGGCTCCTGCGCGCCGGTGTGCGTGAGGATCCCGTCACGCACCTCAGCGGTCAGGTTCAGCTCCTCCGCGATTCGGAGCGACTGCTCGTTGTGGTGGAAGCCTGTGCCGAAGCGCTCGGCGAGGCAGCGGTCGAGCTGTTCCTCGCCGGCGTGTCCGAACGGCGGGTGGCCCATGTCGTGCCCGAGCCCGATCGCCTCGGTCAGGTCCTCGTTCAGACGTAGCGCACGCGCGACGACACGTGCGATCCCGGTGGTCTCGAGCGTGTGCGTGATTCGTGTCCGGTAGTGGTCTCCCGCAGGGTCGATGAAGACCTGCGTCTTCCCCTTCAGGCGTCGAAAGGGCTTCGAGTGGACGATCCGGTCG
>JALYRA010000223.1 GCA_030855545.1 Actinomycetota bacterium
CCTGTCGTCGGCGTGATCATGGGGTCGCGCTCCGACTGGGAGACGATGCGCCACGCGTGCGAGACGCTCGAGGCGCTCGACGTTCCCTTCGAGCAGGAGGTGGTCTCGGCGCACCGGACGCCGGACCGGCTGTTCGAGTACGCGGCGTCGGCCGAGGAGCGGGGGCTGCACGTGCTCATCGCGGGGGCCGGGGGAGCGGCGCATCTCCCGGGAATGGCCGCGTCGAAGACGGCTCTCCCGGTGCTTGGTGTCCCCGTCGAGTCGAAGACGCTGAAGGGAATGGACTCGCTGCTCTCGATCGTGCAGATGCCGGCGGGTGTGCCGGTGGGAACGCTCGCGATCGGGCGAGCCGGGGCGGTCAACGCCGCGTTGCTCGCCGCGGCGATCGTCGCTCGCTTCGACGAGGGCGTTCGCGAGCGCCTCGCGCGTTGGCGCGCCGAGCAGACCGAGGCCGTGTTGGCGAATACCGATCCGGCTGCGTGATCGTCGGCGTCATCGGTGGCGGGCAGCTCGGGCGGATGCTCGGACTCGCCGGGATCCCGCTCGGCCTCACGTTCCGGTTCCTCGACCCGGCGCCCGACGCGCCTGCTGCGGCGGTCGGGGAGCTTCTCGTCGGCCCGTACGACGATCCGGGGCTGCTCGACCAGCTGGCCGACGGGGCCGCGGTCGTCACCTACGAGTTCGAGAACGTCCCGGTCGACGGCGCACGCCGCGTGCGCGCAATCCCGGACGCGCGAGCGCTCGAAGCCGCTCAGGACCGGCTGATGGAAAAGCAGCTCTTTCGGAAGCTCGGCATACCAACGACCAGGATCGACGACGAAGTCGAGACGTTCCCGGCCCTCTTGAAATCACGATTTCTCGGCTACGACGGAAAAGGACAGCGTCTTGTCGAGACACGTCCGGGGTCAGACCCCGGCCATGTCCTCGAGGAACGTGTCTCTTTCGACCGGGAGCTGTCGCTTCTCGCCGTGCGGGGACGCGACGGCGAGACGTGCTTCTGGCCGCTCGTGGAGAACGTGCACGAGGACGGGATCCTCCGCACGTCTCGTGCGCCGGCCGCCGACGCGCCGCAGTCCGACGCCGAGGACTACGCCACCCGGCTCCTCGACGAGCTCGACTACGTTGGCGTGCTGGCGCTCGAGCTGTTCGAGGTCGGCGGCCGGCTGCTCGCCAACGAGTTTGCGCCGCGCGTGCACAACACCGGCCACTGGACGATCGAAGGCTCGGCGACGAGCCAGTTCGAGAACCACCTCCGCGCGGTGCTCGGCCTACCGCTCGGATCGACCGAATCCCGGCCGACCTTCCTGGCCAACGTCATCGGGTCGCCGCCCGTCGCCGAAGAGGTGCTGCGAATCCCCGGCGCGCATCTCCATCTCTACGGCAAGGAAGCCCGTCCTGCCCGCAAAGTCGGTCACGTCACGCTCGTCGAGCCGACGGCCGAACGCGAAAGGGAGCTGGACTTAGTGTTGAAACAACACTAAGTCAGTGTTCACGGCAGACCGAGCCGACGATGCTGCGGCCGCACGACGGGCAGATCCGCTTGCGGTGCTTCAACTCCAGCATGTGCTTGCTGAGTCCGGAGAAGATCATCGTCCAGCCGATTGCCATTGCAAGTGCCGCGAAGCTCACCATTTGCGGGTCAAGCGTCATCAGGGGACGTCCTTTGCAGAGTCGTGCGTCGCCGAGCGTGGGGATGCGCTCGGAAGTACAACTCGCGACGTCGCCGATCGGATACGTGCGTGTACAGCTCGGTCGTGGAGAGGTCTGCATGGCCGAGCATCTCTTGGACGCTCCGCAGGTCGGCGCCGCCCTCGAGCAGGTGCGTCGCGAACGAGTGGCGGAGCAGATGCGGATGAACGCGCAACGGCTCGAGTCCAGCCTTCTCGGCCAGGCGGCGCAGGATCAGGAAGGCGCCGGCGCGGGTGAGCGGCCCTCCGCGCGCGTTCAAGAACAGTTCAGCCCGGTTCCGCTTGTCGAGGTGGGGGCGGCCGAAAGCGATGTAACGCCGGAGCGCATCGACCGCGGGGCGGCCGAGCGGGACGAGCCGCTCCTTCGAGCCCTTGCCGAGCGCGCGGACGATTCGCTCGTCGAGATCGACCGAGCGGCGGTGGAGGCCAACCGCTTCGCTCACCCGAAGGCCGGCGCCGTACATCAGCTCGACGAGGGCGCGATCCCGCATCGACCGAGGGGTCGCTCCGTTCGCAGCGTCGATCAGTCTCTCTGCCTCCGCCGGTGAGAGCGTCTTCGGCAGTGTCCTCGCCCGGCGGGGCAACTGGAGCGCCGCGGCCGGGTTGTCCTCGCGCGCGCCGAGCAGCATCTGGTGGCGGAAGAACGAGCGAAGTGCGGCGACTCGACGGGCGACGGTCGTGGCGGCGAGCCCGGCGGCGCGCATCTCGGCCAGCCAGCGCTCGAGCTCTTCCGTCGTCGTCTCGTCGACGGGACCGTTGCGCCACGACGAGAGTTGGGCGAGATCGCGGCGATACGCGTCGACCGTCCGCGGCGCCCGCCGGGTGGCGAGGAGCGCGAGGAATCCCTGGACGTCGTCGTCGATCACGGCAGGGGCGAGTTCGGCTCCTCGCGGAAGGTTCCTGCGGAACAAGCAGCTACGCAGCTAGCTTCGCGGATGCGCAGAGTCGTAGACCTTGCGCAGACGGCGTGCGTCGACGTGGCTGTAGACCTGCGTCGTCGAGAGCGACGAATGACCCAGCAACTCCTGGATCGTGCGCAGGTCTGCGCCGCCTTCGAGCAGGTGCGTCGCGAACGAGTGGCGCAGCCGGTGCGGGTGGGGAACGAGGCGGCGCAGCGTGCTCGTGTCGAGCCGCCTGCCGCGGGCGGAGAGGAAGAGGGCGTCGTTTGCGCCGCGAGCCAGCTCCGGCCGAGCCTCGCGGAGATAGCGCGCGACGATGTGCGCGGCCTCCTCGCCGAGCGGCACGACCCGCTCTTTGCCGCCCTTGCCGCGAACGCGGACGAGCTCCTGCTCGAAGTCGACGTCGGCGAGGTCGAGCCCGACCGCCTCGGCGCTGCGGAGCCCGGCGGAGTAGACGAGCTCGACGAGCGCGCGGTTGCGCAGCCCGAGCGCCCCGTCGCCGCCGACCGCGTCGACGATCGCCTCGACCTCCTGGCGTTTCGGCGCCTCGGGCAGCCGCTGCGGCCGTCGCGGCCCGAGGGATGCGTCCGGGACGCGCGTCGGACCGAGCGTAAAGCGGAGAAACGAACGGACGGCCGCCAGCTTGCGCGCGATCGTGGCCGGCGCGAGGCCGTTACGCGCGCGGCCGAGCTCCGCCGCGTAGTCGACCAGCACGCGCACGTCGATCTCCTCGACGCTCGTCCCACGCCGCTCGAGCCAGCCGTGCAGCTCGCTCAGGTCGGACGCATAGGCGCGCCGCGTCGACTCGGCCAGGGCCGGAGACGCCAGGTAGCGGTCGATCGCTGCGCCGGTGTCCATCCAGGCTGATTCCCACTGTTGTCTGCCCTTCCTGCCATACTGCGCCGCTTCGGGTTCAGACGGGCATGGGGAATCGGGCAAACATCAGGCAAAAAAGGGTGCTGCTGGTAGCGCTCGGCTTCGCGCTGCTGGCAGCTGCGCCGGCGGCGAGCGGTGCGCGCTTCGGCTTCGCCGACGACGCGGGCAAGTACGCCGACGACGGCGGCGCCGCGTTCTTCGCCGACGCCCGGGCTCTCGGAGCGTCCGAGATCCGGGTCACGGTCCACTGGGATCCACTCCGGCCCGACACGATCGTCGAC
>JALYRA010000248.1 GCA_030855545.1 Actinomycetota bacterium
GACGACGCCCATGCGGCTGAGCTCGCCGCCCGGCTCACCGACCACGCCGCGCTCCTACGGCTCACCGCCGAGCGCACGGTCACCGCCGCGCTCGAGGCGAGCTGCCAGACGCCGATCGGGGTCCACGCCGAGCTGAGCGACGAGGGGAGCCGGCTCGCCCTCGAGAGCTTCGTCGGGCTGCCCGACGGCGGGGCGTGGATCCGCGACCGGGTCGAGGGAGACGCCGCCACGCCGTCGGAGGTCGGCAGCATGGCCGCCACGCGACTGCTCTCGGCGGGCGCGGCCGAGCTGCTGGGGCAGGCGGAGAAGAGCTCTCCCTTTGCGGATCGCTCACGCGGCTGAAGAAGCCCGGTGCCACGGCTGGTCTTCTCTTGAAACGGTCAACGATTATTGACGCGACGGCCCTGGGTAGAGAGACTGCAAGCGCCGCAAGATTTAACCCGAGACGCGTAGGAGATCGCGTCGGAGACCGACGGCGCGCCCCGCTCGGCGATGAGAGCCGCGACGGGCGGGGCACGAGGGGAAGGGGGTGGTTGCACCTACACCCTTCCCTGATCACGGCTCTCGAGCAGGAAAATCCAGTCCCGAATGTTAGGCCCTGAACATGCTCAAGAACCGTAAATCACGTCTCGCGACCGCCGCAAGTGTATTCGCCGTGTCAGTAGCCTTCGCCGCCCCGGCACAGGCTCAGAACGAGGCCGGCAGCTCGCTGGTCAACGTTCAGCTGTCGGACACCACCGTGCTCGTTCCGGTGAGCGTCGCCGCCAACCTGTGCGATATCAACGCCAACGTGCTGGCCGGTCAGGTCCGCAACGGCGACACCGAGTGCGTCGCCACCCCGACCGCGACCGCGACGGCCCCGGCTGATAGCGCCGGCGGCAACTCGGCGGGTGACTCGCTGGTCAACGTCCAGGCCGACGACACCACGATCGCCGTGCCGATCGCCGTCGCGGCGAACATCTGCGACGTGAACATCAACGCGCTGCTCGCGACGCAGCTGCGCACCGGCACCCCGACGTGCACCGCGACGAGCGACTCGTCGACCTCGTGACGCAGAGGTAATGAGGGACCGGCGGCGAGCCGGTCTCGGAGTAGCTGGAAGCACAAGAAGAGGGGCCTGCGGGCCCCTTCTTCTCGTCTACGCGTGGGCGCGCGAAGGCACGCCGATCAGGGTACATGCGACCCTCGACGAGAACGCCCGCGGCCGGCGCTCAGCCGCCGTCAGGTCATCCGTCGTAGCGCCGCGCGCGCCGCGAAGTGGCCGCACATCCCGTGCACGCCGCCGCCCGGGGGGGTCGACGACGAGCAGATGAACAGCCCCTCGACCGGTGTCGAGTAGGGGACCGGCCGGGCCACGGGACGTGTGAAGAGCTGGCCCAGGTCCTGCATGCCTCCGTTTATGTCCCCGCCGATGCAGTTCGCGTCGTGGCGCTCGATCGCGGCGGTGTCCATCGCCGAGCGGGCGAGAATCCGGTCTCGGAATCCGGGGGCGAATCGTTCGATCTGGCCTTCGATGGCCGCGGTCATGTCGCGGGTCGAGCCGTTCGGCACGTGACAGTAGGCCCAGGCGGTGTGTTGCCCGTCGGGTGCTCGATCGCCGTCGAACAGGGTCGGCTGAACGAGCAGCACGTACGGTCGCTCGGGGTGGCGGCCGCGGGCAACGACCTCCTCGGAGGCGACGAGCTCCTCGAGCGTCCCGCCGAGATGGACCGTCCCCGCCCGTGCCGCCTCAGCCGCCCTCCACGGGATCGGTCCGCCGAGCGCCCAGTCGAGCTTGAACACCCCCGCGCCGTAGCGGTAGCGCCCGAGCGCGCGCCGGTAACGGTCCGGCAGCCGGTCGCCCGAGAGCTCGAGCACCTGTCGCGGGGTGAGGTCGAGCAGTACCGCGCGCGCGTCCGGCAGCTCAGCGAGGGAGCCGATACGACGGCCCGTCTCGATCTCGCCGCCCAGCGAGCGCAGGTGCGAGGAGAGCGCGTCGGCCAGCCGCTGCGATCCCCCGCGCACCAGCGGCCAGCCGACGGTGTGGCCGAGCAGCGCGAGCACGAGCCCGAACGAGGCGCTCACCGGCCGCCGGAGCGAGAGGATCGAGTGGGCGGCGCAGCCGGCGA
>JALYRA010000146.1 GCA_030855545.1 Actinomycetota bacterium
GCGCTCGAGACGACGCTCGTCGCGCACGGGTTTCCGCCCGGCGAGGGCGTCGAGGTCGGACTCGAGAGCGAGCGGCGCGTGCGCGAGGCGGGCGCGGTGCCCGCGACGATCGGGGTGCTCGACGGCAAGCTGCGCGTTGGGCTGACCGAGGGGGAACTCGGCCGCTTCACGGGAGCCGCGCGCAAGGTCGGCCCGCGCGACCTCGCCGCGGCGATCGTCCAGGGCGCCGTCGGCGCGACGACGGTCGGCGGCACGCTCGCCGCCTGCCGGGCGGTTGGGATCGGCTTCATGGGCACGGGCGGCCTTGGCGGCGTCCATCGCGGGTTTCCCGATCCGCCCGACGTCTCGGCAGACCTCGGCGAGCTGATCCGCACGGAAGCTCTGATCGTGAGCTCGGGCGTGAAGTCGATCCTCGACGTGCCTGCCACAAGCGAACTCCTGGAGACACTCGGTGTGCCCGTGCTCGGCTACCGCACCGACGATCTGCCGCTCTTCTACACGGCCCACGGCGGACCTCCGGTGTCAGCGCGCGTCGAGTCGGCGGCAGAAGCGGCACAGCTCGCCCGCGCCCATTGGCGCCTGGGCCGGCACACGTCGATCCTGCTAGGCCGGCCCGCCGAGGACAGCCTCGACGACGTCGAGCCGCTGATCGAGGCCGCACTCGCCGGCGCGCACGAGCAGGGCGTACGCGGTCAGGCCGTGACGCCGTTCGTGCTCTCGTATCTTCATCGTGAATCCGGCGGGCGCACGCTCGCCGCCAACCGCGAGCTGATCGCCGCGAACGCGGGCCTCGCAGGGGAGGTTGCTGTCGCCTATGCCGCTCTTTGACGCCGTCAAGGATTTGCAGTTGATCGTCGAGAGCGTCGAGCTCGAAGCGCACGAGTTGCCGCTGAAGCACTTCACACGCCGCACGACGGTGATCCACCTGCACGGCGCCGGGCACGAGGGCGTCGGCGAGGACGTGACCTACGAGGAGGAGCATCACGCCGGCGTGGTGCTCCCCGACCTGACGGGAGAGCACACGCTCGACTCGTTCTCCGCGCTCGCGGGCGACCAACCCGGCTACCGGCCGTGGGGTCTCGAGTCGGCGGCGCTCGATCTTGCGCTCCGGCAGGCGGGCGTCTCGCTTGCGGAGGCCGTGGACCGCGAGCCGAAGCCCGTTACGTTCGTCGTCTCGCAGAGCACGGTGAGGGAGTTGCTCGCCCTGTATCCCGAGATTCGCTTCAAGCTGGATGCGAGCGACTCGTGGACGGACGAGGTCGTCGCCGAACTCGCAGCAACGGGCGCGGTCGACGTCGTCGACCTGAAAGGGCTCTACGAGGGCGACTGGCTCGATGCGACCGCGTCGGCCGAGCTGTACCGCCGCGTCGCCGAGGGCTTTCCGGATGCGTGGCTCGAGGATGCGCGGCTGACCGACGAGACGGGACCGGTGCTCGAGCCGCACAGCCGCCGGCTGACGTGGGACTTCCCGATCCACTCGGTCGAGGACGTCGAGGCGCTGACGTTCGCGCCCGAGTGTCTCAACTCGAAGCCGTCCCGCTTCGGCTCCGTCCGGCGCCTCTTCGACTTCTACGACTACTGCGTCACGAACGAGATCGCCGTCTACGGCGGTGGCCAATTCGAGCTCGGGCCGGGCCGCGGCCAGATCCAGCACCTGGCCTCACTCTTCCATCCGGACGGGCCGAACGACGTGGCGCCGAAGGAGTACAACGACGGCGGCCCGCGACCGGGGCTGCCACAGAGCCCGCTGCCGCCCGCTACGCGGGAGCCGGGGTTTCGGTGAGCCACGACCCGGCCGCGAGGAGCGTTCAGGCGGTTGATCGCGCCGATTTCATCGAATCCCTAGGAGTCGAGGACGCCGAGCAGCGTGTCGATGTCGACGAGCTCGAGCGACTGGAGCTTCGCGCTACCGCGGGCACCGAGGGCGAGCGAGACCTTCGCGATCGCCGCGGCGTCGGGCGCCTCGACGATGTTGACGAAGTCGTACTCGCCGATCGTCGCCCACTGGTGCAGCACCTTCGCGCCGAGCTCCTCGACGTCGCGGTTCACCTCGCGCAGCCGGCTCGGGTTCGCCTTCAAGGTCTGGACGCCCTGCGGCGTCAGCGTCGACAGCATCAGATAGGTCGGCATCAGCTTCTCCTCGTTCGGGGGGTCGATCCTACGCGGGCCGCCTGGTCGACGTAGAGCAGGCCGGCGCCGAGGAAGAGAAGCGGCGAGACGACGAGGTCGGCGAGGAACGATGCAGCGCGCGCGGTCGACTCCCCGAAACCCTGCAGGAGGATGAAGAGCATCGCGCGCGTCATGAAGACGATGATCGCGAGCGCGGCCAACCCGCCGAGCGCATGGACGAAGTCGGCGCGACCGAGCTGAAGCCCGCGTGAGAACGACGCGCGAAAGCCGATCCCCTCCGTCACCGCGGCCGGAACGGATAGGCCGATGAAGGCGAGCCAGACGAGCCCCGGCAGGATGAAGACGCTCGCGAGGAACGGGAACGGCACGAAAATCACGATCCCGACGAGGAACGCGGTCAGGAGCGCCCGGCGCGAGGGCGTCGCGTCTGTGGCGGCCACCGACGCCGCGATGAACGCGAGCGTGAGGATCGGCCCGCCAACGAGCGGCACGAGGACGAGCGCTTGGAGGCGCGTCAGCCCGGTCGCAGCCAGATCGAGCGCGGCGGGGGCCAGTCCGATCGCGAGCGCGAGCGGGACGTTGCGCCCGTAGAGCTTCAGCGTCTCCGCGATCAGCTGGCCGACCGTGCGCGTCTCCGGCGGCAGCGGCGGTGGCAGGGGCTCGTTGCTTCGGCTCCTGCTCACGCAGCGGACGCTACCGCTACGAGCCTCGGCAGAACCTCGGCGAGCGTCGCGAAGGCGTCGTCGAAGCGCCAGAGCGCCCGGTCGGGCTCGTCGATCTCGTTCGAGACGACGCGCACCTCGACCGCGGGCACGGACGCGAGCTCGCAGGCGCGCAGCACGGCGAATCCCTCCATCGCCTCCACCTCGACCGAATGGGAGCCGCCAACGCGGGCGCTCGTCCCGATCGGGCGCAGGAGCGCCTGCGGGAAGGCGGCGTGCAGGCGCGCGAGCAGGTCGGGATCGGGGAGCGCGAGCGCGGGGACGAGCGGCCCGGCCGCGTCGCAGTAGACGGCCTCGGTGCCGAGGACGAGCGTGAGCGGCTCGAGGTCGCGCGCGCCTGCTATGCCGATGTGGAGCACGGCGTGCGGCCGCTCCTCGGCGAGCGCGCGCGCGGTCGTGACGGCGGCTTCGACCGGCCCGATCCCGCAGAGCACAGTGCGCACCCCGTCGACCGGAACGAGCTCACGGCCGGTGGCGGCAACGACGAGAAGCACTAGGCGTCGAGTGACGCCGCGAGCTGCTCCGCCTCGTCCACCAGCGTCCCGATCGCGTCGAGACCGGCGGACCAGAAGCCCGAATCGTTGATGTCGAAGCCGAGCCGCGTCGCGAGCTCCGCCGGCGGCGCCGAGCCGCCCGCACGCAGCAGGTCGAGGTACGGCTCGACGAGCGAGTCGCCCTCTTCGAGATACCGCTGGTAGATCGCGAGCGAGAAGAGATAGCCGAACGAGTAGGCGTACACGTACCCCGGCACCTGGATGAAGTGCGGGATGTAGCTCCACCAGATCCCGTAACCGTCCGTGACCTCGACGGAGTCGCCGAGCATTCGGCGCTGCTCTGCGCTCCACAGCTCCGAGATCCGCTCGACCGGCAGCTCGCCCTCGTCGCGGCGGCCCGTATGGATCGCGTGCTCGAAGCGGTTGAGCGCGATCTGGCGGAACGAGGTCGCGATCGCGTCGTCGATCCTGCCGACGAGCAGGTCGAGCCGAGCGCGCGGATCGTCCTCGCGCTGCCGCAGCGTCTCGAAGGTGAGCGCCTCGCCGAAGACCGATGCCGTCTCGGCGAGCGTCAGCGGCGTCCGCGCGTTCAGCAGCCCGAGATCCTGCGCCAGCGAGCCGTGCAGCCCATGACCGAGCTCGTGCGCCAGCGTCAGCACACTACGCCGCTCGCCCGCGTAGTTCATGAGCACGTACGGATGGACGTCCGGCACCGTCGTCGCGCAGAACGCGCCGAGCATCTTCCCCGGCCGCACCGCCGCGTCGATCCAATCGCGCTCGAAAAAGCTGCCGACGATGTCGCCCGCGAGCGGAGAAAACCCGGCGAACGACTCGACCACGATCTCGCGCGCGTCCTCCCAGGCGATCATCCCGTCGACCTCCTGCAGCGGCGCGAAGCGGTCGTAGTCGCGCATCCGCTCGAGCCCGAGCAGTCGCGTCTTGAGCGCATAGAAGCGCTGCGGGATGTCGTAGCGGGAGACGATCGCGTCGATCAGGCTCTGTGCAGCCGCGTCGGGAATCTCGTTCGAGAGGTTCCGCGCCGAGATCCAGTTCTCGTAACCGCGCAGCCGGTCCTCGATCGCGCGCTCGTTCAGGATCGTGTTCAGGACGTAACCTCGCGTCCGCAGGCCGGGCCGGAGTGCCTCGGTGATGGCGTCCGCGACCCGGCCGCGCTCGTCTTGCGAGGTCTCTCGGGCAAGCCGGGCGATCGCCTCGTCGAGCGAGAGCTCGCCGCCGTCGAGCGAGACGCTCAGATCGGCGAGCAGCTCGTTGAAGAGCCGGCTCCACGCGCTCGAGCCGGTGATGCTCTTCTCGGCCGAGATCGTCTCCTCGGGCTCGGTCAGCTGATACGGCTTGTAGCGGCGTTCGGAGCGGAGGACGGCGGCGTAGCGCTCGAGCGCAGGATCGTCGAGCAGCCGCTCGGCCGCGTCGTCGTCGAGCTCAGACCACTCGAGGTCGAAGAACAGGAGCTCGGTCTCGATCTGCGTGTTCCGCTCCCGCACGCTTTGCGCAAGCGCGCCGCGGGCCTGGTCGGTGCTGTCAGCCGCCTGGCGCAGCCGCGCGTAGGTCTCCACGCGCGTCGAGACCGATCTGATCCGCTCGAGCTCGGCGACGCTGGCGTTCAACTCAGCAGCAGACAGGTCGCCGAGCTTGCCGCGGTAGCGCTCGCGGAACGCGCTCGCGGCCGCGCTCGCTTCCTCGAGGTCGGACTCGATGCGCGCGTCGTCCGGGCCCTCGAAGAGATCGTCGAGGTTCCACTCGATGCTCTCGGCGCCGGTGAGGGTAGTCGCCACGCACGAGAACCTAGCGAGATCGGGTCAGACCCCGTCGGACGACGGGGTCTGACCCTTTCGACGCCCCTAGCGAATCACGGGACTGGCGACGTCCTGACCCGGAGCCACGGATCCCGTCGTCTGGTAGCAGCCGTCGGCGCGACCGGGCGTGCCCGCGTCGGGCCCGTGGTGCGCCGTCTCGAGACCGTAGGCGGCCGGGTCGCCGCCGCACGAAACGCCGCTCCTGAACGGGCCGTGGTTCTGACCGTTTGCGAGCACCTGGCCCGACGTCGAGACGACGTGGGGATGCGCGAGCGCTGCAGTCGGCCCGATCACGGCGGCCACGGCCAGGGCCGCACACACTGAAAGCGTCTTCTTCATCTCTCCTCCTTCGTTGGCATCATGGATTGCAAGGCGCGACGGGAACGTCGAGCCGCAGGCTCGCGGTCGACGGCACGACGAACGTTCCGACGAACACCGCCGGCTCAGTGCCGTCGTTGCGGACGAGGTTCACGAGCCCGGGAACCTCGACATACGACTGCCCCTTCGCGTACGTCGTCTTCGTGCAGTCGTTCGCATAGACGGTGACTGCTCCCTGGGTGACGGTCATGAAGCCCGGACCCGGATGGCGGTGCCAGCCCGTGGTGCCCGCGGGGGGCAACGTGATCCGGAGCGTCGTCACGTCGAACGGCGTCGTGTAAGTACCCCGCCAGGGATTCGCCTTCTGGTTCGGGAACTTGCCGCGAACCTCCAGCATCAGCTCGTCCGCGGTCGTCCCGCGAGCCAGCGACTCCGTCGTCTGACCGGCCGGCGGGGTCGCCTGCGCGACGCCGAGTACGGCAGCGAGCGCGACGCCGGCGACCACCGCGGCGAACAGTGCCCTTCCTCTCATGCTGTGCTCCTTCGACTCGGGGCGGCCGCAGTGACCGCCATCTGGGCGAGCGGGAGGAGCGTGCGGTGAGGCGCGGAAGGGCCGGCGACCGCTGCCGCCGCCAACTCCGCTCCTTCCTCGTCGAACGCCCAACCCTCGAGGACGAGTCCGACAGTCTCCGAGTCGCGCACGAGCGCAGCGCTCGTGACTCCAAGATCGGCAAGCGAGGCCATGGCCTTCGGTCCGAGCGTCAATCCCTCCGGCGCATCGGACAGCAGCAGTACCACGAGACCCACACCCACCCCTTTCGATCGGAATCGTCGAGACGAGGCTAGGCGGGGACTAGCGTCGGATCATCGGGGAGCTCCCTCACCCTCGCGGGCGAGGAGCGCGGCGAGCTCGGCGCGGTTTCGGACGCCGTGCTTGGCGAGCACGTTCGAGACGTGACGCTCGACGGTCTTGCGGGAGAGGAAGAGCGCCTGCGCGATCTCGGGATTGCTTGCGCCAGTCGCGACAAGGTCTGCGACCTGACGCTCGCGCTCGCTCAGGCTGCCGTCCTGGGTGCGGCTGCGGCCGCGCCGCCACGTCCTGGCACCGAGGCGGCGGAGCTCCCGCTCCGCGACGCGGAGGATCGCCACGGCACCGATCTCGTCCGCCGCCGTGGCGACGCCATGCAGCAACTCCGTCGCGCCGGGGCGGTCGAACGTCTCAACGGCCCGCGCGAGGTCAACCCGCGTCCACAGCAGCTCGAGCAGCCTGTCCTCCCGCTCGTACCGCGCGCAGAGCTCGCGGAGCATGCCGGCAGCGGCAGTCGGGTCGCGACCTGACGCCACAAGCGCACGCGCATGGAGGCGGAGCGCAGGGAAAGCGCGCCCCATGTTCATGCCCGCGGCACGATGCAGATGCGCCTCGCCCTCGCCGTGGCGTTCGACACGGGCGAGCGTGGCGGCCGCGTGCAAGTGGAGCTCGAACTCGCACCGCGGACAGGCTGCGGCGGCCGCATCCTCCTCCGCCCTCGCGAGCAGGGAGACCAGCTCGGCCGCCGCGGCACGGCCTCCCGCACGGGAGAGGAATCTCGCCGCGACGTGGCGCGGAATGATGCGCACGTGCGGATCCGGGAGCGCGTCGATAGCCCGCACGTACTCCTCCAGCGCCACGGCCGGCCCTTCCCGAACGAGACGGAGCTCGTGGCCGATCATCCGCGACGGCTGCCGGTCGCCGATCCGCGCCGCCAGCTGGCGGGCGGTCTCGAGCACGCCCTCTGCCTCTGCCAGCCGGCCGCGGTCGTGGAGGACCGAGGCGAGGAACTCGCCCGCCCCCGACGCCTGCGTCGGCAGCACCAGCCGAGTCGCCTGGTCGAGCACGCCGCGCACGCTCTGCTCGACCTCCGACAGGGGGCAGGTCCAGAACTCGCCGACAGCACGGGCGAAGAGTGCGTCGACGTAGGCGTCCTCGGGCCCGCCACGCGTCTCGGAGACCATCTCCTCCGCGAGCCGCAGGATCTCCTCCCCATCGGCGGCCTGCATCGCGGCCTGCTGCGCCGCTTGCAGCGCCTCGAGTCGGGCGCGGTTCCGTCGAGGTCCGGCGGCGAGCCTCTGGCTCGCGCGGACCGCGTCCCGTGCGATGGCGGCACCCTCGCTCGTCCGGTGGTCGAGCCAGAGCACGATCCTCGCCTCGTGGGCAAGAGCACGGACGCGGGCTTCCTCGTCCGTCACGTACGTCATCGCCTCCGCCAGGAGGTCGTGCGAGCGCCCGGCGTGCTCCCAGCCGAGCTCGAATGCGGCCTTCGAAGCTTCGAGTAGAGCCTCGAAGCGAGCCTCGGGCCGAGTCGCGAGCGGCGCGAACGCGACCCAACGGTCGAGCGCCACGCGATGCTCGCCGAGCGAGGACGCGAGCGCGGCGACGCCGGCGCGCAGGTCCCGTA
>JALYRA010000149.1 GCA_030855545.1 Actinomycetota bacterium
CGCCCTCGCCCGCTATGCGGCGCTCTGCCAGGAGCAGGGAATCGTTCCGATCGTCGAGCCTGAGGTCCTGATGGACGCCGACAACGACATCGAGACCTGCTACCGCGCGACGAGGCGGACTCTGCACAAGGTCTTCGACGAGCTCTACCACCAGCGCGTCGACCTCGCCGGGATCCTGCTGAAGCCGAACATGGTCATCTCGGGTAAGGGTTGCTCGACGCAGGCGAGCGCCGACGAGGTCGCGGATTGGACGCTCCGGTGCTTCCGTGAGACCGTCCCCGCGGCGGTGCCCGGGATCGTCTTCCTCTCCGGCGGCCAGGCCGACGAGCAGGCGAGCGAGAACCTGAACGCGATCAACTCGAGGGGCGAGCAGCCATGGGCGCTCTCGTTCTCGTATGGCCGCGCGCTCCAGGCGCCGGCGCTGAAGGCGTGGGGCGGCTCCTCGGACAACGTCGGGGCGGGGCAGTCGTTCCTCGCCCTGCGTGCGCGCTGCAACAGCGCCGCGGTCGCGGGCCGCTACTCAGCCGACATGGAGGAGCTCGCCCGGTCGACATAGGGTTTGCAGTGGCTCTGCAGCAGCGGCTGGAGCAATGCCGGCTGGAGTCCGGCGAGCAGGACCGCGGCCTGGCTCTCACCGACGTCGAGGGCGCGGCGCACGCCGGCGCCCTGGCCCAGGTGGACGATGAGCGTGCAGAGGCCGGTCCGCCTCTGACCGGGTGAGCTGCGGAGCTCGAAGGCGACGACACCGGTCGGATCGATCTGCGACCAGCGGCGCCGCAGGCTGCCGTCGCGAAGCACGAGCCGCCGGCCGTCGAAGCCGTGGCCGAGTTGCCGGTAGCGGTCGAGGGCGAGAATCACAGCGGCGATGACGAGTACCAGCGCAACCGCGACGAGCACGGGATCGCGCACAGCAGCAGCCAGAACGAGCGCAAGCAACGGCAGGGGGAGCGCCCGCGCAAGCCGCCGCCCTCGCGCCGAGGGCGGATGGGGCGTGAGCGGCGCCCCCGGGTCGGGCGCTGCAGGGTCGATCGCCAGCAGCAGCGAGTGAGCGTCCTCTGCGCGCAGGATCGGCGCCAGCATCGTTCCGCCGGTCCGGCCGCGAAGCCCTGCGATGACGCCGGTGATCGAGACGAGTCGCAGAGCGCGGCGGAGCGGCGTGTCGCGAACATCGGCGCCGCGGATCCGCTCGCGGTCGATCGTCACCACTCGCCGGGTGAGCAGGCCCCGGGAGGCCGTGAGTCGCTCGCCCTCGTCGATGAGCGTGAAGTCCCAGTCGACGAGCAGCGATCCTGCCGCCGCGATCACGAGGACGACCGCGATCACGCCGACGACGAGCGCCACGATCCCGAGTGCGTGCGTCGGCAGACGGTCGACCGCCGCCTCGCCCGCACGCTCGACGATTCCGCCGGGGACGTCGTCGGCGAGGTTGAGAAAGACGCCGATGATCGCCGCGGGCGCGAGCAGGTAGCGAAGGCTCGTAATCCCGCCGAGAGCGAGCTGCGCCGCCCGCGCTCGATGCAGTGGCGGACGCTCCACTGCGCCGACGGCGCCAGGCTCGACGGTGAGCAGCACTGTCCGCAGCGCCTCGGCCTGAGCGCGCGAAACCGCGGCGAGGGAGAGCTCGGCCTTCGAGCCGCCGCCGGCGGCTGCCTCCACCTCCACCTTGACGAGCCCGAGCAGACGGTGCACGAAGGGCGCGGAAAGGTCGACGCCGCGAATTCGGTCGAGCGGGATCGTGCGCACGTTCCGGCTGAGAACGCCCGAGTGGAGTTCCAGCCGGCCGTTCGCAACGCGGTAGCGAAAGCGCCACCACGACAAGCCCGCGAGCGGCACGCCGAACAGGAGCGCTGCGAGCAGGAGAGGTATGAGCACTCGGGTGCCGAGCGAGAAAAGGAGAGCGATGAGCGGCACTACGCTGGCGCCGACGAAGCGGCGGATGATCACAAGCACCGCGAGCGGATGGAGGCGACCCTCGAGCTCCAGGATCACGTCCCTTCCTCGAGCTCGGCGCGACGGGCGAGTTCGTCGACGAGTGCCGCTGCGACGGACGGCGCCAGGCCTGGGATCGGCGTGCCGCCAGACGCGGATGCGGTCGTGACCTCGACCGTGACGAGCCCGAACAGACGATGGAGTGGTCCCGCGTTCGTGTCGACGGTCTGCACGCGCGCGTGCGGGACGATCTGCCAGCTCCGCCACAGCCAGCCGTGCGCGACGTAGAGGCCGTGCTCGGTCACCTCGTAGCGAAAGTGGCGGTACGTGATCCGCGGCTGCACGATCACCGCCGCGACCAACCCGGCGACGACGAGCACGCCGGCGCCGCCGACGATCCAGCCTGCATTCTCGCCCCACATGCGGGCGCCGAGGAAGACGGCTACTGAGGCGACGGCTCCGGCGACGGCTGTCGCGAACGCCCACTCGGTCGCCCAGAGCGCACGCACGCGCGGGTCGAGCGCGAGCGCCGGGGAACGGAGAACTCCGCTCTGGGGCGGTCGCGCCAAAAGCGGGCGATGGGACTCGAACCCACGACCCTCAGCTTGGGAAGCTGATGCTCTACCAACTGAGCTACACCCGCGTGGGCGGGATTCTAGCGCGCCGCTGCGCGAGGGTCGGTGCGCTCAGCGATCCTCGCGGCGCGGCCGTGGTTCGCGACGACGACGTAGCCGGGAGCCGAGCGAACGACGTGCTCGACGGCTTCGACTTCGTGCCCGGGGACGAGCGCGAAGGTCGTCGGATCTGCTCGCACCCGTTCGTACTCTGCGTGCGTCAGCTCGATTCGCTCCGTGCAGTGGGCGGTTCCGCACTCGCAGAGGAGCTCCAGCGCCGGCACGTCCCACTCAGCGTTCATGAGCGCGATCCCCTCGTTGACCTCGCGGTAGATGGTCTGGATCCGCGCGTTGTCGACCACGTTCATCACGCTCGTAGAACGTGTGAACAGGCCCGCGAGTTACGCGGCTTCGAGCGTCTCGCGGACGCGGCGGGCGAGCGCGTCGACGGCGAACGGCTTCTCGATCAGGGCGCTGCCGGCAAGCACGGGACGCCCGACGAGCGCCTCCTCCGCGTAGCCGGACATGTAGAGGACCTTGATCCCCGGTCGCGTCGCCGTCACCTGGCGGGCGACCTCGTAGCCTCGCAGGCCCGGCATGACGACGTCGGTGAGGAGCAGGTGAATCGTCCGGTCGTCGCGCTCGCTGAGGGCAACGGCCTCCTCGCCGTCGGCGCAGGCGAGCACGGTGTATCCCTGACGCTCGAGCACACGGCGCGTCAGCTCCCGGACGACGTCCTCGTCCTCGACGAGCAGGATCGTCTCGGTGCCGGGAAGTGCGTCGGGCTCGGGTTGCGCGGCGGGCTCGGCGGCCTGTTCGAGGACTCTCGGCAACCGCACCGTGAACACCGAGCCGGTGCCGGGCGTGCTCTCGACGGTCACCTCGCCACCGCTCTGGTGCACGATCCCGTACACGGAGGCAAGGCCGAGGCCGACGCCCTGGTCGCGGGTCGTGAAGAAGGGCTCGAAGATCTGCGAGAGCGTCTGCTCGTCCATGCCGATGCCCGTGTCGGTGACGACGAGCTCGACGGAGCCGTCGTCCGCGTCACGCGTTGCGATCGACAGGCGGCCGCCGTGCGGCATCGCGTCGCTCGCGTTCACTGCCAGGTTGACGATCACCTGTTCGATCTGCCCCGGATCGGCGCGGACGATCCCGAGTGACGGGGCGGGGAGGAGCTCGAGCTCGACCTGGTCGCCGAGCAGCCGCTGCAGCAGCCCGCCGACCTCGCCCAGGACGGTATTCAGGTCGAGCGGCCGCGGCTTCAGCATCTGGCGCCGCCCGAACGCGAGCAATTGCTTCGTCAGCTCGGCGGCACGGTCGGCGGCGCGCTTGATCTCGCCGAGGTCGCGCGCGAGCTCCGAGTCGCCGTTCGCACGCTCGATCAGGAGTGACGCGTACCCGGTGATCCCGGTGAGCAGGTTGTTGAAATCGTGAGCGACGCCGCCTGCAAGCCGGCCGAGGCTCTCGAGCTTCTGGGCGTTCAGGAGCTCCGACTCGAGGCGCCTCCGGTCGGTGACGTCGCGCATGAAGGCGATGTGCAGGCCTGGGACGAAGTTGGGTCGGGCCGAGGCCTCGGAGACGATAACGGTGCCGTCCGGGCGCATCGTCTCCCACTCCTCGCGCACCGGCCCGCCCTCGATGTACTCGTGCCAGGTCGCGAGCACCTGCTCGAGCCGCAGCGGTGGCAGGAACTCGTCGACATGGCGGCCAATCAGGTCGCGTTTGGCGACGCCGATCAGGTCGCAGCCTGCCGGATTGACGTCGACGTAGCGGCGGTCGTCGTCGGTGATGAAGATGGCGTCGAGGGCGGTGTCGAAGACCGCGCGCAGCTTCTGCTCGTGCTCGCGCAGGACCAGCTCGGCGCGCTCGCGCTCGATCGCCGCCGCGACGAGGCTGGCCGTGGTACGGAGCGCGTCCGTCTCGGCCGGGCTCCACAGCCGCTCGGCGACGCAGTCGTCGAATCCGATGAAGCCCCACCAGTCGCCGCCGGCGAAGATCGGCACGGCGATGATCGAGCGGATATTGCCCGACTCGAAGAACGCGCGCTCGCGGTCGAACAGGTCGCGCGTGTTTGCGGCGAAGACCTCGTTCCGGCTGACGCGCGCGGAGACACCCGTGAGTCCGAGCTTGTCCAAGTTCAGCGCCTGGAGGATAGGCTTGCCGATCTGGGGCTCGATTCCCGCCGCGACCCATTCGAACCGCTCGCAAGCGACCGTTGCTCCTTGCGCATCTGAGCTGTTCTCGAACAGGTAGCACCTGCTCGCGCCGGATGCCTCGCCGAGCTTCTCGACGAACCCCGCGGCCGCTTCGCGCCAGTCCGGGGATGCGACGAGCTCGTAGGCCCCGTGGCTGACGGCCTCGAGGATCTCGTCGCGGCGACGGAGGTCGCGCTCGCCCCGCTCTCTGCTGATCGCCGCGGCAACGAGTCCGGCGGCCGCGCGCAGGGCGTCGGTCTCGGCCGAGCTCCAGTCACGTTCCTGCTCGCAGTCGTCGAAGCCGATGAAGCCCCACCAGCGGCCGTCGACGAAGACGGGGACGGCGACGATCGAGAGTGCATCGACCAGCGTGATCGGGTCTCGCTCGTCGGGCGGCAGGGCGCGAACGTGCCCGCTGACGATGTCGCCGCGCCCGAGCACCTCGGCCCAGCGCGGAAAGTGCGGCGCGGGGTTCACATGGCCCAGCCGCGGATCGACCACGGCGTTGTCCCAGCCGGGCGCCGTCCATTGAACGCGCCGCGACGCCAGCGGCAGCGGCCCGTCGGACGGCAGATTCTCGAAGATGTAGGCGCGGCTCGCGCCGGTTGCTTCGCCCAGCATGCGCATCAGCTCGTTCATCGCCTCGTCCAGCTCCGGGTGCGTGAGGAACTGCTCGGCCGAGCGGCTGACGGCTTGCAAGATCGCGTCACGGCTACGAAGGTCGCGCTCGGCGCGGGCGCGCTGCTCGCGGGCGCGCGCGCTCGCCAGCACGATCGCCAGCTGGCCGGCGACGTCGACGAGGACGGACACCTCGTTCTCGCCCCACTTCCGCGGCTGGCCGGCGTTGAACCAGAGCACGCCCGCCAGTTCGCCGTTGCGCAGCAGGGGCACGTCGACGAACGAGACGACGTTGTTCTCGGCGAGCCGGTCGCGGACCGGATCGAGCCAGGCCTCCTGCGCGACGTCCTCGACGACGATCGGTCCGTTCTGCTCCAGTCGCGCGACGTAGTCGGCCGTCCAGTCGAGCTGGTCCCAGAACTCGGGCTCGCCCTCGTCGGTCGTGTAGCGAATGCAGAAGCCGCCTTCGTGGCGCTCGACGTAGGTGACGTCGACGTCGCCGAAGATCCCCGCGAGGCTGTCTGCGGCCGCCGCGACGATCTCGTCGGGTGGCGTCTCATCGGCGGCGAGGCCGAGGATGGCGACGAGAAGCTCGAGGCGCATGCTGTCCTGCCGGCGAGCGGTCACGTCCTGCAGGTAGCCCTGAGCGGTCGCGGGTCGGCCCTCAGCGTCGGCTACGACCATCTCCTCGTCGCGGACCCAGACGACGCGTCCGTCGCGCGCGATCATGCGGTAGTCGTGGTACCCCGTCGTCGACCCCGTCGCGTTGCGGTGGGCGATCTCGCCCAGCACCCGTGCGCGGTCGTCGGGGTGCAAGCAGGAGATGAAGACGTCCGGGTCGGCGGTCCACTCCTCGACGGAGTAGCCCATCAGGCTCGCGATCTGCGGGCTGATGTAGAGCGGCGTACTCTGTTCGTCGAGCTGGTCGACGTAGACGACGAGCGGCAGACGCTCCACGAGCTCCTGGAAGTCGAAACGTGCCATCCGCCTGTTCATCGGTACGAACGGCCGGAAGATGAGGCTCGCTCAACTTCCACCCTCCGCAGCCGACCACCGGGACGTGAACTCCACTACGGCCAAGCCCACCTGCGTCGTCGCCGACGACCATCCCCCCGTCCTCGAGAGCATCTCGCGCTTTCTCGCTGTCCAGGGCTATCGCGTCGTCGGCCGTGCAAAGAACGGAGAGGAGGCGATCACGCTCATCGAGTCCCAGCGGCCGGCCCTCGCCGTCCTCGACCTCCGGATGCCGGTGATCGCGGGAGCCGCGGTGATTCGCCAGGTCGCGCGCACGACGCCTCAGTGCAGCTCCGTCGTCTA
>JALYRA010000154.1 GCA_030855545.1 Actinomycetota bacterium
GACGAGGAGAAGCCGTCATGAAGTACGTCGCGCTGCTCACCAACCGGCAGGAGGACATCGACCGCTGGCAGAAGATGAGCCCGGCCGAGGCACAGACCGCCCGCGCCGAGGAGGTGCCCAAGTGGGAAGCGCTCTTCGCCGAGCTCGGCCCGACCGGGGCGCTCGGCTACGGGATCGAGCTCGCGGTCCCGTCGACGGCGAAGACCGTGCGCGTCCGCGACAACGAGACGATCGTCACCGACGGCCCCTTCGCGGAGACCAAGGAGCAGCTCGGCGGCCTGATGGAGCTCCAGTGCGAGGACCTCGACCAGGCGATCGCGATCGCAGCCAGGATCCCGGTCGTCTTCAAGGCCTCCGTCGAGCTGAGGCCGGTCATCGAGCATTGACGGTCGAGCACGCGTTCCGGGAGGAGTGGAGCCGTGCCGTCGCAGCTCTCACCCGTGTCCTCGGCGACATCCAGCTCGCCGAGGACGCGGTGCAGGACGCCTTCACGATCGCACTCGAGCGGTGGCCCACGGATGGCACCCCTGCCAATCCGGGCGCCTGGATCATCACCACCGCGCGCAACCGCGCGATCGACCGGCTGCGGCGGGAGCAGACGTTCGCCCGGAAAGCGGAGCTGCTCGCCCAGCTCGAGTCACTGCCGGCCGAGGAGGACGACGTGAGCTCGATCCCCGACGACCGGCTTGCGCTCGTCTTCACCTGCTGCCACCCCGCGCTCGCCGCGGAGGCTCGAGTCGCTCTGACGCTGCGCGAAGTCGCCGGTCTGACGACAGCCGAGATCGCGCGAGCCTTCCTCGTCGCCGAGCCTGCCATGGCTCAGCGGCTCGTCCGCGCGAAGCGGAAGATCCGTGGCGCAGGCATTCCTTTCCGCGTCCCGCCGGATCACCTGCTGCCGGAGCGACTTCGCTCGGTGCTCGCCGTGCTCTACCTCGTCTTCAACGAGGGCTACTCGGCGAGCGGTGGGGGCGAGGCGGTCCGAGGCGAGCTGTGCGACGAGGCGATCAGGCTCGCGAAGCTCCTCGCCGTGCTGATGCCCGACGAGCCCGAGGCGCTCGGACTACTCGCGCTGATGCTCCTTCACGACGCGCGCCGGAACGCGCGCACGGCTCCCGACGGATCGCTCGTCCTGCTCGCCGACCAGGATCGGAGCCTGTGGAACGGCGCGCGGATCGACGAAGGCAATCGCGTGCTCGACCGTGCGCTCGCGCACCGGCGGGCCGGCCCGTACCAGCTCCAGGCTGCAATCGCGGCGCTCCACTTGGAGGACCGAGTCGACTGGACGCAGATCGCCGCGCTCTATGACGAGCTGGCGTGGCTCGAGCCGACGCCGATTGTCGAGCTCAACCGCGCTGTGGCGGTGGCGATGGCCCACGGACCGAAGTTCGGGCTCGAGCTGATGGAGCGAATCGAGCTTCCGGGGTACCACCTCCTCCACGCCGCGCGAGCCGACCTTCTCCGCCGGCTCGAGCGAAGTGACGAGGCGGCTGCCGCATACCGCGACGCGCTCGCGCTGGAGATGAACGCAGCCGACCGAACGTTTCTGGAAATGCGCCTGGCCGAGGTGGTACGTTCGTGACGTGTATCGCGACCGGTTACCGCAGCTTGACGGAGGCCTGTTTCTCACCGATGGCGGCATCGAGACGACGCTGATCTTCGAGCACGGGCTCGCGCTGCCGCTGTTCGCAGCATTCCCCCTGTTGAAGCACGACGACGGCACCGAGCACCTCCGTCTCTACTACGCGCCGTACGCCATTCTGGCGCGACAGCACGCAGTCGGGCTGGTACTCGAAAGCCCGACCTGGCGCGCGAGCCCGGGCTGGGCGACGCAGCTCGGCTACTCGACTGACGAGCTCGACGCGCTCAACAGGAGTGCGATCACGCTCATGGAAGAGCTTCGCCGCGTGTACGCCGGCCCGCATCCGATCGTGATCTCCGGATGCGTCGGCCCCGAAGGCGACGGCTACGCGCCCGAGACGATGCTCACGCCCGACGAGGCCGAGGCCTACCACGCCGTCCAGATCGGGACCTTCGCCGACACCGCGGCGGACCTGGTCACCGCGATCACGATGACCTACGCGGAGGAGGCGATAGGCGTCGCGCGAGCGGCCGCCGCAGCCGGAATGCCGAGCGTCATCTCCTTCACCGTCGAGACGGACGGGCGACTCCCGAGCGGCCAGGCGCTCTCCGGCGCGATTCAGCAGGTCGACGACGCGACGAGCCGCGCTCCGGCCTACTTCATGATCAATTGCGCGCATCCGAATCACTTCGAGGCGGTGCTCGAGAGTGGCGCCCCGTGGGTCGAGCGAATCGGCGGCCTGCGAACGAACGCCTCGACGATGAGCCACGCGGAACTGGACGAGGCCGAGGAGCTCGACGAGGGCGATCCCGCGGACCTCGGAGCGCGGCACGGCGCTCTCAAGGCCCGGCTCCCATGCGTGAACGTTCTCGGCGGCTGCTGCGGCACCGACCACCGCCACGTCCGCGCCATCTGCGACGCCTGGCTCACCGGCGTCTTCACCCCAACCTAGAGAATCGAGCCCGTGAGGGTCTCCGCGAAGGTTGACTACGCGTTGCGCGCGCTGGCTGAGCTCGCAGCCTCGTCGTCGGACGCACCGGTGAAGGCCGAGCGTCTCGCGTCGGCGCAAGCGATCCCGCCCAAGTTCCTCGAGAACATCCTGCTCGAGCTGCGCCGGGCCGAAATCGTCGCGAGCCAGAGGGGCGCCGAGGGCGGCTACCGGCTCGCGAAACCGGCGGCAGAGGTCAGCCTCGCGGACGTGATCCGCGCCGTCGAAGGCCCGATCGCGACCGTGCGCGGCGCGCGGCCGGAGGACGTCGAGTACACGGGAGCGGCGGCGGGTCTTCAGGGCGTCTGGATCGAGCTGCGGACAAGCATGCGCGGCGTGCTCGAGGAGACCTCGCTCGCCGACCTGCTCGAGCGGGCGCGGTAGCCGATGCGGAAGGCTCGCGGCGGCGTGCTGATCGCCGGCGGCGGCTTCGCGGGCGGCTACGTCGCGCGGCTGCTCGGTCGGCGCGGCGCGACGATCGTCAGCCCCGAGAACTTCATGCTCTACACGCCGATGCTCCCCGAGGCGGCTTCCGGCACGCTCGAGCCGCGGCACGTCGTCGTGCCCCTGCGGCAGATGTGCCCGCACGCGGAGCTCTTACTCGGACGCGTCACGTCGCTCGACGAGGAGCGCCGTGCTGTCCACGTCGACACCCCGGACGCGGGCAGCTTCGAGCTCGAGTACGAGCAGCTCGTGGTCGCGCTCGGCGCGGTGCCGCGCATCTTCCCGGTTCCCGGCCTCGTCGAGCACGGGCTCGGCTTCAAGGACATCGCCGATGCGATTCAACTGCGCAACCGCGTCCTCCGCGAGCTCGAGGCGGCGGACTCGGAGCTCGACGCCGGCGAGGCCGCCCGTCATCTCGGCTTCGTCTTCGTCGGCGCGGGCTACGCCGGCGTCGAAGCGCTCGCCGAGCTCTCCGATCTCGTCCTGGACGCGCTGCGCTGGTATCCGCGGCTGCGGGCGATCCCGCAGCGCTGGGTGCTCGTCGACGCCGCGCCGAAGATCCTCCCCGAGATTCCTACCCGCCTCGGCGACTACGCGGCCAAGGAGCTCGCTCGCCGCGGTGTCGAGATCCACGTCTCGACGATGCTCGCGTCGTACGACGGCAGCGAGGCGGTACTCTCGAACGGCGAACGGATCCCGGCGCACACGCTCGTCTGGACCGCCGGCGTCAAGGCGAACCCGCTCCTCGGCGAGCTCGGCCTCCCGCTCGACGAGCGTGGCCGCGTCGTCGCCGACGCCTACCTCCGTGTCGAGGGCCGTGAGCGCGTCTGGTCACTAGGCGACTGCGCCGCTGTCCCGAACACGGCAACGCCGAGTCACGTCGACCCACCCACCTGCCAGCACGCGCTTCGGCAGGCGCGCCGGCTCGCCAAGAATCTCCAGGGCGACCCGCAGCCGTACGGGTACCGCATGCTCGGCCAGGTGGCGACGCTGGGCCGCTACAAGGGGATCGCGGACGTCCTCGGCATCCGCCTGCGCGGCTTTCCGGGCTGGTGGGTGACACGGAGCTACCACCTCCTCCAGCTGCCGCTCCTGTCACGCAAGCTGCGCGTCCTCGTCGACTGGACGACGTCGCTCTTCTTCAAGCGCGACATCGCCGAGTTGTCGGGGCTCGGCCACGCGCGCCGGCTCGGCGAATGAACCTCGGGCCGCTCTACGACCTTCGAGTGCGGACGCCGCGGCTCGAGTTGCGGCTGCCGACCGAGGCGGAGCTCGTCGAGTTGTACGAGGTGGCGGCGGCCGGAGTTCACCCACCCGAAGAGATGCCCTTCGGCGTCGCGTGGACGGACGAGCTGACGGAGGAAGCCTTCCTCGCCTATCACCACTCGACCCGAGCGGCATGGAGGCCCGAGTCCTGGAAGATCGACCTCGGAACCTGGGTCGACGGCATCCTGATGGGGGTGCAGGGGATCGGCGCCGACGCGTTCGCCAAGAACCGCACGATCGCCACCGGCTCCTGGCTCGGCAGCCGCTTCCAGGGACGCGGAGTCGGAACCGAGATGCGCACGGCAGTGGTCGAGCTCGCGTTCCGGGAGCTCCGGGCGGCCGCCGTCACGTCCTCGGCGTTCGAGGCGAATCCAGCCTCGCGGCGCGTCTCGGAGAAGCTCGGCTACCGCGTGGTCGCGCGGAACACGATGAGTCCCCGCGGCATCCCGCAGCCGCACCTGGAGCTCCGTCTCGAGCGCGGCGACTGGCACGGCGCTCCCTTCCCGGTCGAGATCGAAGGGCTCGAGGCCTGCCTGCCGCTCTTCGGCGCGACCTAACGAAGCGACCGGAGCGCAGCCGAGAGCGATTGCTTCGAGGTCAGCACGCCCGCAAAGAGGTCGCCATCGCGCGCGACCCGCTCCAGCACCGCGTCACGGGTGAACGCGGCCGGGTCGAGCGAGTCGTTCACCTCGTCCCAGCGAAGCGGCGTCGACACCGGCGCTCCCGCCTTCGGCCGCACCGAGTAGGCAGACGCGATCGTCTTTCCCTCGCCGTTCTGGTTCGAGTCGATCAGGACGCCGCGGCGCTTCGCCTTCGTCCACTCCGTCGTCGCAAGCCCGGGGTGCGCCCGCGCGATCGCGCCCGCGATGATCTCGGAGAACTCCCGCGTGTCCCCGTACGTGTGACGCCGGGCAACGGGAACGAGGATGTGGATGCCCTCGGAGCCGCTCGTCTTCGGAAACGACTCGAGCTCGAGCAGGTCAAGCGTCTGCTTGATCAGGAGCGCGACCTCGATCGTCTCCGGGAACCCGACGTCCGACGACGGGTCGAGATCGAAGAGCACCCAGTCCGGCCTCGAGGGCTTGTCGACCCGCGAGTACCACGTGTTCATGTCGATGCAGCCCATGTTCACCATCCAGAGGAGCGCGAGGTCGTCGTTCACGAGCGGGAAGTCGATCACGCGGCGCTGGGGCGGCCGGTCGCGCGTCGACGCCTCGAACGGCCGCGTCGGGATCCACTCCGGCATGTGCTTGGGCGCATCCTTCTGGAAGAAGAACTTGCCCTGCCAGCCGTCGGGATAGCGCTTCATGGTGAACGGCCGGTCCTTCAAGTGCGGCACGAGCACCGGAGCGATGTCGCGGTAGTACGCGAGCAGGTCGCCTTTCGTGATCCCCTCCTCCGGCCAGAACGGCTTGTCGAGGTTCGACAGCTTGAGCGTGCGCTTGCCGCGCGTGAGCTCGCTCGGGACCGGTTCGCTTTCGCGGTGCACCTCACTCGCCTCTTTGTCCTCTCGCAGCCCCTCGTACACCGGCGCTCGCAGCCTGCCGTCGTGCGTCCACTCGGCGAAGCGCACCTCGGCCACGAGCCTCGGCTCGACCCAGACGACGTCCCCTTTGCGCACCCTCGGCATCTTCGGCACCTCGGCGAATGCGGAGCTGTCTCGACGGAGCGGCGCGAGCCTTCCGAGCAGTCGATCGATCTCCTTGTCATCGAAGCCGGTGCCCACGTTTCCTGCCCAACGGAGACCGCCCGCCTGATGGACGCCCAGGACGAGAGCGCCGAAGCGGCCGGAGCGTCGTCCCTGGCCCTTCGTGTACCCCACGACGACGAGCTCCTCCCGACCCTGTGTCTTCACCTTGACCCAGTGGCGAGAACGCTTGCCCGCCTCGTAGCGCGAGTCGGCTCGTTTGGCCATGATCCCCTCGAAACGCTGCTCCTGCGCGGCCCGGTAGAGCACCTCACCGTCCTCGAACGTGGCGGAGAGCTGGACGCCGCCGGGGCGCGTGTCGACCAGCTCTGCAAGGCGCTCTCGCCGCGCGGCGAGAGGCAGGTCGACCAGCGATTCGCCCTCCACCTCGAGCACGTCGAACGCCACGTAGAGATACGTCGTCCCCTCCTTGCCCTGCTGCATTGCAGAGAAGGTGGCGCGACCGTCGGCGCCGACCGCGACCACCTCCCCGTCGAGGACGCAATCCGGCGTCCGCACCGAGCGCTCGAGTGCTCGAACGACGGTGGGGAAACGCTCGACGAACGAGTTGCCGTTCCGGCTCCGCAGGTCGACGTTGCCACCCCGGATCGTGGCGATTGCGCGAAAGCCGTCCCACTTCACCTCGAACTGCCAGCCGTCGCCGGTCGGCACGTCGTCGGAGAGCGTCGCCAGCATCGGTGGGTAGGTCCGTCGCTTGTCGCGCGGCTCCTCGTCCTCCTTTTTCTTCACGAGCAGCCAGTTCTTCGGGTCGCCGGAGAGCTTCGCCGGCACGAGCGTCCAGAGACCTTCGAGCCGCTTGCCGTGCAGGCGGACGGTGAGCCCTCCGTTCGGCTTCTCCTCGACGAGCTCGTAGGTGCCGTGGTCCCACACCTCGACCGTGCCGGCGCCGTAGTTCCCGGCCGGGATCTCGCCCTCGAACGTCGCGTAGGAGAGCGGGTGGTCCTCGACGTGGACGGCGAGATGCTGCGTCCCCGATTCGAGCGGCACGCCCTTCGGCACCGCCCAGCTGAGCAGCACTCCATCCCGTTCGAGACGAAAGTCGTAGTGGAGGCGACGGGCGTCGTGGCGCTGGACGACGAAGATCGGCTTCTTGCCGCCGCGTCCCTCCTCAAAGGGCTCCGGCGTCTTGGTTCGCTTGCGCTTGCGCTGATACTCCGTGAGCGGCGTCATACCGTTCTCAACGCATATTCACCTAAGTTTCCACCCATCACCGGAACAGGGGAAAAGCCTGTGGAAGCTGTGGAAAGTCTGACCAATCAGGCGAGCACGCCCATCGAACGAAACTTGGCCCGCCGGCGCGCCCGCAGCTCGTCCGAGGGGACTCCGTCGAGCTCGTCGAGCGAGTCCGCGACCGCGGCGCCGAGGAGCCGCGCGGCCTCGTCGTGGCTCGTCTGTGCGCCGCCGGCCGGCTCCGGCACGATCCCGTCGATGACGCCGAGCTCGAGGCAGTGAGCGGCGTCGGGCTTGAAGGCCGCCGCGGCCTTGCGCTTCTCCCCAGCGTCGCGCCAGAGGATGGCGGCGCAACCCTCGGGCGAGATCACCGAGTAGATCGCGTTCTCCTGCATCAGGACGCGATCGGCAAGGGCGATCGCCACTGCGCCGCCCGAGCCGCCTTCGCCGATGATGCACGACACGGTCGGCACATCGAGGCGCGCCATCGCGGCCTGCGAACGCGCGATCGCGCCGCCCTGACCGTGCTGCTCGGCCGCGATTCCGGGGTAGGCGCCGGGCGTGTCGACGAGGGTCACGAGCGGAAAGCCGTGGCGGTCGGCGAGCTCCATCACCCGCATCGCCTTGCGGTAACCCTCTGGGTAGGCCATGCCGAAGTTGCGCTTCGTCCGCTCCTTGATGTCGCGGCCCTTCTGATGGCCGATCAACGCGACAGTCCGGCCCTCGAGCTTGCCGAGCCCGGCGACGAGCGCCGAGTCGTCGGCGCGCCCCCGGTCGCCGTGCAGCTCGAACCAATCGTCGAAGAGCCGCTCGACGTAATCGAGCGTGTAGGGCCGGTCCTCGTGACGGGCGAGCTCGACCTTGCTCCAGATCTCCTCGTCGGTCGGCTCGGCCTCGATCCGGTCGAGCTGCCGCTGGAGCCGCTCGAGCTCGCCCGAGAGCCGGGCGCCGCGGAGCAGATCGAGGCCGCCGAGTTTGCTCAACCGGTCACGCAGCCTGATCTCAGCGTCCCGAGCCACACTATTCCTCCGAGAAGAGTCGGAGCAGCTGGGCGAGGGTGGGCCGCAGCTCAGGCCTGGGGACGATTGCGTCGACATGGCCGAAGCGGAGGTTCGACTCAGCGAGCCCGAAGTCGTCGGGCAGCTTTTCGCGCGTCGTCTGCGCGACGACGCGCGGCCCGGCGAACGACATCAGCGCGCCGGGCTCCGCGAGCAGCACATCGCCGAGGCTCGCAAAGCTCGCGAGCAGGCCGCCGGTAGTCGGGTGCGCCATCACCGAGATGAGCGCGCAGCCGGCCTCATGCAGCTCCTCCACGGCGACGACGGTCTTTGGCAGCTGCATCAACGCGAGGATTCCTTCCTGCATACGGGCGCCGCCGGACGCGGAGATGGAGATCAAAGGCACGCCCGCGGCCGCGGCGCTCTCGCACGCACGAGAGAACTTCTCGCCCGTGACGGAGCCCATCGACCCACCCATGAACGAGAAGTCCATCACCGCGAGCTCGCACGGAAGCTGCTCGATCGAGGCGCTGCCGACGACGAGTGCGTCCCCGAGGCCGGTCGCGACCTCCGCCTCGGCGAGACGCTCGTTGTAGGCACGCAGGTCGAAGAAGTTGAGCGGGTCGGCCGAGCGTAGATCGGCGGCCTCCTCGTCGAAGCTCCCGGGGTCGGTCAGCTGCTCGATCCGCTCGCGCGCCTTGACCGGGAAGTGGTGGCTGCACTGCGGGCAGACGCGCAGGTTCGCCACCAGCTCGTCATCGCGGTAGTGCGAGCCACAACTCGGGCACGTGTTCGGGTGCTTTTTCGCGGGCGGGTCCGGAGCCTGCTTGTGCTCGATCGAGATGTCGATCCTGGCGTCTGAGCTCATTACGTGATCTTAGACCCGGCTTTCCGGGCCAGGGTTACAGGCCGGCGGCTGCGGCGAGACGCGCGAGCTTCGGCTCGTTGGCGTCGTCCCGCACGAGGCCGCTGAAGCCGATGCCGGCGATCCGCAGGCGCGACGCCACGTCGCGAAGCAGTTCTTCGACCTCCTCGAGCCGGAGGCCGCCGGGCTCGGGCATGAAGACGGCCAGCTCGCCCGGCTCGAGCGAATCGGCGTCGAAGGCGATGTAGACGGCGTCCGCGCCTTCGAGAGCCCGCTCGACCGCGCCCTCGCCGACCTGGATCCCGCTCGCCTCGATGAATTCGGCCTCGGGTGGGTCGAGGCTCCGAGCGCCTATCAGCGCCACGTTCCGCGGCAGGACTGCGCCGTCGTCGATCACCATCCGGAGCGGCATTCCCCAGGCGTTGCCAGAGGGCGAGCTCGCGGGCGTGTTCAGATCGCCATGGGCGTCGATCCACACGACCGCGAGGCACTCCTCGCCGGCCGTGAGCGCCTCGATCGCACCGACATGCGAGCAGCAGCAGCCGCCGAGGACAACCGGGCGCGCGGGAAGCTCCGATGCGAGCAGTAGGTTCTGCTCCGCCAGCGTGTCGGCCTCGATCACACCGGCCTCCGGGTACGGCAGATCCATGTGGGCGGCGGCGGCCATCGACTCTCCCCCCTTCCCCCAGGCACGCGGCACGCGGACGAGGCCGGCGCAGAACTCGCGGCCGCACGTGTGGCACTGGTACTCGGGCCCGACCGCGACGGCGGTCAGCGTCCGGCAGACCGGGCAACGGGCACGTAGACGGCTCACGAAACGCGCACCGGGCGCTCGAGGAAGACCGTGTCGCGGTAGGCGCGCATCCCCGCGCGCTCGTAGAGGCGTGTGGCGCCGGTCACGCTCGCGGCATCGACGCCGAGGGTGCCGCGCGTGTAACCCCGCCGCCGAAACCCGGCAAACGAATGGAGGAGGAGCGCTTCGCCGAGGCCGTGCCTGCGCCACGCGCGCCGCACACCGAGGAGCGAGACGTAGCCGGCGTTCGAGTCGACGGAATCTTGCCGGCAGATCGAGAAGCCGGCGAGCTCGTCGCCCGCGAAGGCGAGGAACCACAGCGAGGGATCGTACGACGGAGCCTCGATCATCCAGTGCGCCCACTCCTCGAACGTCTCGTCGAATGGGTCGTTCGTGTCCTGCCAGACCTCGACAACGACCGCGTACACGGGTCGCTGGTCGTCGGCGGCGGCCGTTCGGACGACGATCCCATCCGGCCACGCCGGCGAGCGCTCGTCGTCGGCAAGGTCGATCTCCATCCGATAGGAATGCCGGGAAGGCGCGAATCCGAGTGCGGCGAACGCCTCGACGATTCGGGCGTCGGTGTCGGACGTCCACACGCGCAGTCGACCCTTCGCGGCGCGCTCGTCCATCCAGCCGACGAGCTCCGGGATCACCTCGCCGGCTACGGCGTCGGGAGCGACCTTGACGTCGCACCACCAGACCGGCGACTCCTCCTTCGTCCCGTCGACGTCCGCGTAGCCGATCAGCTTGCCGTCGCGCTCGAGCACGCGGATGTCGCGGTCGATCTCGACGTAGGGAGTCGTCAACCAGCGCTCGAGATGCTCAGCGGTCACGTCCGCCTCCCCGAACGCCGCGAGCTGGTGCGCGTTCATCAGCTCCAGCATCGCGTCGAACTCGTCTTCGCGCGGGGGGCGCAGGCTCACGTCGCCGCCGGCGGAACAAGCTCGTCGAGCGCGTCGGGGAGGCCGGTCAGATCGGGCAGTTCGACGTCGGGCGTCGCCTCCGAGGTGTGGGCGAACGAGTCCGCGCCGCCGCGGCTGATCCAGACCGACTTCAGGCCGAGCTCCTTCGCCGGCGCGACGTCGTGGAAGCGGCTCGCACCGACGTGCACGTGATGGGCCTTGTCCGCGGTCGTCAGCTCGAAGAAGCGCTCGAAGTGACCGTGCTCCGGCTTGTACGACCCGACGTCCTCCGCGGTGATCGTCAAGTCGATCGGCGCGCCGAGTTGCTTCTCGGATTCGGAGATCAGCGCCTTGTCGATGTTGGAGAGGATCGCGAGATTCCAGCCGCGCGCGCGTAGCTCGGTCAGCGCCTTTGCCGTCTCGGAGAACGGCGGCCACCCCGGCACCGACTGCGCGAGGACGCCGCTCTCGCCCTCGGGGATGCCTAAGCCGACCTCGCTCGCGAGCCGTTCGAGGGTCAGCGACAGCACTTCCGCATACGAGCGATACGCCTCGGCCTGCACCTCGGGCTCGAGCTCGTGGTAGCGGCGCAGGAGCGTCGGCGCCTGCTCGGCTCCGAAGAGGCGCTCGAGGACACCGCCGATGCCGGCGTTCCAGTCGATCAGCGTGCCGTAGCAATCGAATGTGGCCCACCTGGACACGGCGTGAGCTTACTGCTGCGGCGTGGTCCGGTCCGGCGCTACGTCGTCTTCCTCGAGCCGCGCTCCACCTTGTAACAGACTGTTACTAGGAACCTGGGGGAACCGCAGCATCGCTTCTCCGGCCAACCTCGGAAGAACCGTGCCAAGTAACAGACTGTTACTTGGCCGCTTCGAGCGCGTGCACCCAGAGAGCGGTCTCGAGCTCCTCTACCCGGCGTGCTTGCGGAAGACGACGCACGCGTTGTGGCCGCCGAAGCCGAACGAGTTCGAGAGGCCGACCGTGATCTCCGCCTCACGCGCCTGGTTCGGGATGTAGTCGAGGTCACAGGAAGGATCCTCGACCTCGTAGTTGATCGTCGGCGGCAGGATGCCGCGCTGAGTCGCGAGGATGGTGAAGATCGCCTCGATTGCGCCCGCGGCGCCGAGGCAGTGGCCAGTGGCGCCCTTCGTCGAAGAGACCGGGATCTTGTAGGCGTTCTCCTCGCCGACCGCGAGCTTGATCACCCGTGTCTCGGAGGCGTCGCCGAGCGGGGTCGAGGTGCCGTGGGCGTTGATGTAGCCGATCTCGGACGGGTCGATCCCCGCGTCCGCGAACGCCATTTTCATGGCGCGGGCAGGGTTCGTCCCCGTCGGATCGGGCTCGGTGATGTGGTTTGCGTCGGAGGAGACGCCGTAGCCGATCAGCTCGGCGTAGATCGTGGCGCCACGCGCCTTCGCGTGCTCGAGCTCCTCGAGGACGACGACCCCGCCGGCCTCGCCCATGACGAATCCGTCGCGGCCCGCGTCGAACGGCCGCGAGGCGCCCTCGGGGTCGTCGTTTCGGCGCGAGAGCGCGCGCATGGCCCCGAAGCCGGCGATGCCGACTCGCGTGATCCCGGCCTCGGTCCCGCCGCAGAACATCGCGTCGGCTCGGCCGAGCCGGATCGCGTCGGCCCCTTCGCCGATCGCCATGTTCGACGCGGCGCAGGCCGTGCACTGCGAGGAGAGCGGGCCCTGCGTGCCGAGCTCCATCGAGACCCAGCCGGCGCCCATGTTCGGGATGATCGCGGGAATCGAGAACGGGTTGACGCGGTCGGGTCCCCGGTCCATGAGGGTCTGGTAACAATCCTGGAAGGCACCGAGCCCGCCGATCCCGGTCGCGATCGAAGCGCCGATCCGGTCCGACTCCTTCGCGATCTCGAGCCCGGAGTCTGCCTCCGCCTGACGGGCGGCTGCGATCACCATCTGGGAGAAGCGGTCCATGCGCCGTGACTGCTTGTGCTCGATCCACTTCGTCGGCTCGAAGTCCTTCAGCTCGCAGGCGAAGTGGACGGGGAAGTCGCTCGCATCGAACTGCTGGATCTCGGCCGCGCCGGAGTCGCCCGCGATCAGGCTCGACCACGTCGTCTCGACGTCGTTTCCGAGCGGCGTCACCATGCCGAGCCCGGTGACGACCACGCGTCTGCGTCCATTTGGTTCCGCCACTACATCCCCAGTCCGCCGTCGACGAGCAGTACCTCGCCCGTGATGAACGAGGCCGCGTCGGAGCAGAGGAAGCGTACCGCTCCGGCCACGTCCTCCGGCTCGCCGAGCCGGCCGAGCGGCGTGTTCCCGAGCATCGCACCCGTCGCCTCCTCGGGCAAGCCTTCGGTGAGCTGCGTCTTGACGTAGCCGGGCGCGACGACGTTCGCGCGCACGTTCCGCGAGCCGAGCTCGCGCGCGAGCGACTTCGTGAAACCGATGATTCCCGCCTTCGAGGCTGCGTAGTTCGTCTGGCCCCAGTTGCCGTGGACGCCGACGATCGAGGAGATGTTGACGATCGAGCCGGCGCGCTTCTTCATCATCGGCCGCGTCACGGCGCGGCAGGTGTAGAAGACCGAGGCGAGATTCGTGTCGATCACCGTCCGCCAGTCATCGTCGGACATGCGGGCGAGCACGCCGTCGCGCGTCAGGCCCGCGTTGTTGATGAGGATGTCGAGGTCGCCGGCCTCCTCGACGAGCCGCTTCGCCTCGTCCGCGTTCGAGACGTCGGCCTGGATCGCCCGGCCGCCGAGCTCGCCGGCGAGCGCTTCGGCCTCCTCCTTACCGGAGCGGTAGCCGACGACGACGGTCGCGCCGGCGGCGGCCAGCTCGGTCGCGATCGCCTTGCCGATTCCCTTCGAGGCGCCGGTGACGAGCGCCGTCTTGCCGTCGAGGCGCGCAAACGTGGTGTCGCGTTCAGTCATTGCCGCGGCGGATGGCTGGACGCGAAACCCTAGGCAAGCGCGTCCTCGAGCTCGCGGAGCGACTGCAGATCGTGCACGGCGAAGGTCTTCACGCCGCGGTCGATCCTCTTCAGTAAACCGCTGAGCACGGTGCCGGGGCCGACCTCGACGAACACCGTCACGCCTTTGCCGACGAGCTCCCGTGCCGCCTGCGTGAACTTGACCGGTGCGGTCAGCTGCCGGATCAGGAGCTCGCGGTAGTGGCTCGCGTCCTCGAGCTTCGCCGTCACCGTGGACATGAACGCCGTGCGCGGATCGGCGAAGTGGATCCGCTCGACCGCCGGGCGCAGCTTGTCGGCCGCACGCTCGACGAGCGGCGAATGGAAAGCCCCTGAGACACGAAGCCGGACCGCGCGCCGAGCGCCCTCACGTTCGGCCTCGATGCAGCACTCGCCGACGGCGTCGTCCTCACCCGAAACCACGATCTGGCCCGGGCAGTTGTAATTCGCCGGCCAGACGTTCGAGATCCTCCGGCACAGCCCCTCGACGACCTCGTCCGCCAGCCCGAGGATCGCCGCCATCGAGCCGGGCCGGTCGCGCGCCGCATCGGACATGGCGACGCCGCGCTCCGTGACGAGTCCGATCGCGTCGGACGCGCTCAGCGACTGAGCGGCACCGAGCGCTGCGAACTCGCCGACCGAGTGACCGACGACGAAGTCGGGCGCAATCCCGAGCGAGCGGATCGCCTCGTTGATCGCAAGGCTCGTCGCAACGAGAGCAGGCTGCTGCACCTTCGTGTCGAGCATGTTCTCGACCGGGTCGTGAAAACAGATCCGCTTTAGGTCGAGCCCCGAAGCGATGCTCCCCGCCTCGTACACCGCCATCGCCGCCGGCATTGCCTCGGCGATCTCCCGGCCCATCCCGGCCTCGTACGAGCCCTGGCCCGGGAACATGAAGGCGATCTTGCTCACGCAGTTCCTCCTGTCCACTCGATCAGCGCGGAGCCCCAGGTGAGACCCGCTCCCATGCCTGTCATCAACACCAATTCTCCCTCACGCAACCGGCCGTCCACTCGCGCATCGTCGAGCGCGAGCGGAATCGAGCCGGACGACGTGTTTCCGTATTTATGCACGTTCACGACCACCTTCTCATCCGGAATCCCGAGCTTGCCGGAGGCGTGATCGATGATTCGCTTGTTCGCCTGGTGCGGCACGTAGACATCGATGTCGTCGACGGTGAGCTTGCACTCCTCGAGCAACTTCTGGGCGGAGCTCACCATCACCCGTGTCGCGAACCTGAACACCTCGCGACCGTTCATCTTCACGAGCTTGTCGGCGTCGTCGAAGTGACGCGAGCCGCTGCCCGGGAGCCAGAGGTTCTCGCCGCCGCCCCCGTCAGCGCCGAGCTCGAAACCGAGGAAGCCGCCCTGCTCGACGGGCTCCATCACGACGGCGCCGGCACCATCACCGAAGAGGACGAGCGTCGAGCGGTCCTCCCAGTCGAGAATCTTCGAGAGCACGTCTCCGCCGACCACAAGCGCGCGCTTCGAGAGCCCCGAGGCCAGCATTCCGTAGGCCTGCGCGAGCGCGTACATGAAACCGGTGCAGCCGGCGAGGAGGTCGTAGGCTGCCGCATCGGGCATGCCGAGCGAGTCGGCGAGGAGCGCGGAGCTCGTCGGAAACATCATGTCCGGCGTCACCGTCGCGACGACGATCAGGTCGATGGAGGCCGCTTCGACACCTGCGTCCGCGAGCGCCGCGGCCGCCGCCGGCTCGGCGATATCCGTTAGCGCCTGCTCCTTGGTCGCGAACCGGCGCTCGCGGATTCCGGTGCGCTCGACGATCCACTCGTCGGTCGTATCGACGAACTGCTCGAGATCCTCGTTCGTGTAGACCGTGTCCGGGACGCACACGCCGAGCCCGGTGATGCCGATCCGCACCCCGTTCGCCGAGCCGATCACGACGACTGGTCCACCGCGAAGGTGAGCGTGCCGCGCACGGCGAGCTTGCCGTTCACGGTCGCGCGCGCCTTGCCCCGGCCAATCGGGCCGCGAACGGTCTCCAGGTCGCACTCGAGCACGAGCAGGTCTCCCGGCCGAACGACGTGCTTGAAGCGGACATCGTCGATCCCGGCGAAAAGCGCGAGCCGGCCGCGGTTCTCCTCGAGGCTGAGCACGGCGACCGCGCCGGCCTGCGCGAGTGCCTCGACCATCTTGACGCCGGGCATGATCGGGTTGCCGGGGAAGTGGCCGGCGCAGTCCTCGTCGGTGACGAGCTTGCGCGCGACGACGCGCTTCCCTGGCTCGAGCTCCGTCACCTCGTCGAGCAGAAGGAACGGGTCGCGATGCGGGAGAATCGCCTCGATCGCCGTCTTGTCGAGCGGCAGCTTCATCCTGAGAGCCTCTCTCGAAGCCCGTTACGGCCGCGATGGGCGTAGCACTTGGCGGTTCCGACCGGCATTCCCTGCGAGCCGGCGATCTCCTCGAAGCTGAAATCGAACGCATGCTTGAGGACGACGACAGTCGCCTGCGCCGGCGAGATCTCCGCGAGGCAGGCGCTGAGCTCGGCGCGCAGCTCCTTCCCCTCGGCGACGCGCGCCGGGTCGGAGTCGCGCGCCTCGCGGCGATCCTCCTCCAGCGGCTCGCAGCGCCGGGCGACCTGCCGTTGCGCGACGTCCCGGCAGGTGTTCACAGTCAGGCGGTGCAGCCAGGTCGAGAAGGACGACTCGCCGCGGAACTGGGGCAGCTTGACGCAGAGCTTGGCCAGCGCGTCCTGCGCGCCATCGCGAGCGTCCTCGCGATCGCGCAGGAGGTGCTGCGCCAGCCGCTCGACGCTCGGCGCATGCCGTTGGCAGAGCGCGTCCAGCGCGCGCCGGTCTCCGTCCTTCGCTCGCCGCACCAGAATCGGGTCACTCAGCTTCTCGTAGGCGAGCGGCGGATCGGGCCGCAACGTCCGGCCGATTGGACGCCCGCGGGTTCTGGGCGGTTGCATCGGACGAGTCTAGAGCTACCGCTTCGAAACGGGAATGCTCGTGTTGCCCGCGGCGTCCCAGGCGACGGCGCGAATAAGCCCCTGGCGGGACGCGTTCGGGATACGAGCCTCGCCGGCCGCCACGGCGTCGTGGACGAGGTCGCGCGTGCCGAAGCGAAGGGTGACGCGCGCGGGCTCGCTCACCCAGACCCTGAGCGGGAAGCGCTGCACGATTCGCACCTTCGGCCGGCGCGTGTCCGCGGCGAACGGCAGCGCCAACGAGGACGTGGCGACGCTGTCCGTCGCCTCGACGACCGCCTCGTAGCCGCCGTCGACGAGCTTCCCGACCCGCTTCGTTCCGTCCCACTCGATTGTGCGCGGCCCCTTGTCGAGTGGCCCGGTGAACGCGGTAGCGACCCACTTGCCCTCCTTCAAGATTCGCAGCCGGACTTCGGCGGGACCGGCGAGCTCGAAGCGGAACGCGATTCGGTCGGCGCGGCCGTCGGCGTTCGGCGAGAAGGCGGTGCGTGCGGCGACGAATCGCCCGAGCGTGCGGGAAACGGCGATCTGCTTCGTCGAGCGCGCCTGGCGGCCACCCGTCGCGACTGCGCTCACCTCGACGTGGTAGACACCGTCCGGCAGGGCGCTCGGATCGAACCGGATTGCGTGCTCGGCGGCGCGGCGCCAGCGCTTCGAGGAGACGATCGCCACCTCCGCGCCGAGCTCGTCGCGCAAGGTCACCGTCACGTTCGCTGCCGCGGTCAGCGTGAAGGTGAGAGTCGTCAGGTCGGCGAGCTCATCGCCGTTCGGCGAGACCGTCTCGGGATCGGCGGCGAGGTTTCCGACGGCGAGCGCCACCTCGGCGCCACCACCGATTGTTCCGGTGGCCGGGGTCACGGAGTCGTCGTCGGAGCGGATCGCATAGGTGTAGCTCCCCGGCGGGAGCGCGCGGGCATCCCAACTCCAGTCGATGTTCGACCCGCTGCCGTAGTTGGAGGCGACCGTGTTCCCGGTCGCGTCGAGCACGTCCGCCGCCCAGGCGAGCGACGAGGAGAGCCGCGCGCGGAGGCGCACGGTCCCGGGCACCGTTCCCGTGACCGTCGGCGCGTAGAGCTTCGGCAGGCCGATCCTGCCGGCGTCACCGCCGAGCCCCGTCAGCAGGTTGTAGAGCGCATTGCCGGGGCAGTCGGTGAAGCCGGTGTCGCGGTGCCCGGACACGGTGCGCAGGAAGACCGGAATACCGGCCGGAAAGCGGGCGTTGCCGCCGGAGATGAACGAGAGCGTCGAGGCGGGGTCGGCGTGCGCGACGTCGAGACGCCACGCAAGCAGGCGGGCGAGCGCCTCCCGCGCGCTGGCCGCGACAGCGAGGGAACCGTACTGGCCGAGCAGCGCGACGCCGACGGAGCCGGTATTGAACCCTTCCGCGTGAGCGCCGACGACGTTTCGCTCGATGCCCCCGTGCCGCCCTTCGAACACCGTCCCGAAGCGGTCGACGAGAAAGTTGTAGCCGATGTCGTTCCAGCCGTTGCCCTTGACGTGGTAGAGCTGGATCGCCTTCACGATCGCCGGTGACTGCGCGGCCGTGTATCCGTTCGAGCCGGCCGTGTGGTGCACGAGCGCGACGCGCAGCGCCGGAGCGATCGAGGGGTTGCCGCGCCGAATCTTCTCGTCCGCCATCCAGCCGACGCGCGGGACGATCGCCGGCGCCGCAGCCCGCTGCAACGTTCGAGCGGGAACGCCCGGCGTCTCGCTCCAGACGAACCAGGCGCGCAGCCGACTCACCTTCCCGCGCTGCCGGTACTCGATTCCGCTCGACGGACCGACCCACCACGGATTGCCCACCTGCCAGGCGCCCCGGCGAGCTCGCTCGGCGGT
>JALYRA010000014.1 GCA_030855545.1 Actinomycetota bacterium
CGACCGCCGATCGCTGGCAGCTCGAGCAGCGGATCGCGCACGCCGAGAACCAGCTCACGGTCTCCGGCCGCGGCTGACGCCTCGCCGCGCAGCCTGCTCTCTTTCTGCAACCGTGGAGGGCGAATGAACGCAGAGGCGAGATTGCGGGACCTGCTGGACGAGCGGATCGTCGTCCTTGACGGCGCCTGGGGCACGATGCTGCAGCGCGCCGGGCTCGCCGACGCCGACTACCGGGGCGAGCGGTTCGCCGACCATCCTCGCGACGTCGCCGGCGATCCCGACCTGCTCAACCTGACGCGGCCGGACGTCGTGCTCGACATCCACCGCCAGTACCTCGCCGCCGGCGCGGACGTGACGACGACGAACACGTTCACGGCGACCTCGATCGGGCAGGCCGACTACGGACTCGAGGGCGCGGTGCACGACATGAACGTGGCGGGAGCGCGCCTCGCGCGGGAGGCGGCGGACGAGGCGGGCGGCCGCTTCGTCGCGGGCTCGCTCGGCCCGCTGAATGTGACGCTCTCGCTCTCGCCGAAGGTCGACGATCCCTCCTTCCGCGCGGTCACGTTCGACGAGGTCGTCGAGTCGTACGCGGAGCAGGTCCGTGGCCTCAAGGAAGGCGGCGTCGACCTGCTGCTCGTGGAGACGATCTTCGACACGCTGAACGCGAAGGCGGCGATCGCTGCGGCACGTGAGGTCGCGCCCGAGCTGCCGCTCTGGATCTCCGTCACGATCGTCGACCTCTCCGGCCGGACGCTCTCGGGGCAGACGGTCGAGGCGTTCTGGAACGCGATCGAGCATGGAAAACCGCTGATCGTCGGCGTCAACTGCTCGCTCGGCGGGAAGGAGATGCGGCCGCACGTCGCAGACCTGTCTCGAATCGCCGAGACATACACGAGCGCGCATCCGAACGCAGGCCTGCCGAATGCTTTCGGCGGCTACGATGAGGAGCCCCACCACACCGCCGAGCTGCTGCAGTCGTTCGCGCGCGACGGCTTCGTCAACGTCGTCGGCGGCTGCTGTGGGACGACGCCCGACCACACCCGCGCGATCGCAACCGCAGTTGCGGGGACAGTCCCCAGACAGGTCCCGAAACGATCGCCGCGCCCGCGTTTTAGCGGCCTGGAGCCGTTCGAGATCGGGCCGGACACCGGCTTTGCGATGATCGGCGAGCGGACGAACGTCACCGGCTCCGTTCGCTTCCGGCGGCTGATCGAGGCGGGCGACTTCCAGGGCGCGGTCGACGTCGCGCTCGAGCAGGTGCGCGGCGGGGCGAACTTCCTCGACGTGAACATGGACGCCGACCTCTTGGACGCCGAGCAAGCGATGACGACCTTCCTCAACTTGCTCGCGACCGAGCCCGAGGTGGCGCGGATCCCGATCGTGATTGACAGCTCGCGCTTCTCTGCGCTCGAGGCCGGGCTGAAGTGCGTCCAGGGGAAGGGCATCGTCAACTCGATCAGCCTGAAGGAGGGGGAGGAGCAGTTCCTCGCGCAGGCGCGGGTGATCCGACACTACGGCGCCGGCGTGGTCGTGATGGCGTTCGACGAGCAAGGCCAGGCAGACACCGCCGCGCGCAAGGTCGAGATCTGCGGCCGCGCCTACGACCTCCTTACCGGCGACGGCTGGACGCCCGAGGACATCGTCTTCGACCCGAACGTCCTCGCCGTCGCAACCGGAATCGAGGAGCACAACGAGTTTGCGAAGGCCTTCATCGAGGCGCTGCCGCTGATCAAGGAGCGGTGCCCGGGATCGCGCACGAGCGGCGGCATCTCGAATCTCTCGTTCGCCTTCCGCGGCAACGACGTCGTGCGCGAGGCGATGCACTCCGCCTTCCTCTACGACGCGATCCGCAACGGACTCGACATGGGGATCGTCAACGCCGGTCAACTCGTCGTCTACGAGGACATCCCGGCCGACCTGCTCGAGCACGTGCAGGACGTCCTCTACAACCGGCGCCCCGACGCGACCGACCGGCTGGTGACGCTCGCGAGCAGCGTGCAGGGCTCGGCGACCAAGCGTGAACTCGACCTCTCCTGGCGCGAGGCACCCGTCGGGAAGCGGCTCGAGCACGCCCTCGTCCACGGAGTCGTCGACTTCATCGAGGAGGACACCGAGGAGGCGCGCGCCGAGGCCGTCCGGCCGCTCGACGTGATCGAGGGACCGCTGATGGACGGGATGAAGGTCGTCGGTGACCTCTTCGGCTCTGGGAAGATGTTCCTGCCGCAGGTCGTGAAGAGCGCGCGGGCGATGAAGCGGGCCGTCGCCTACCTCGAGCCGTACATGGAAGACGAGAAGAGCAACGGGCGCGCGCAGGGGAAGATCGTGCTCGCAACGGTGAAGGGCGACGTGCACGACATCGGCAAGAACATCGTTGGCGTCGTCCTCGGGTGCAACAACTACGAGGTGATCGACCTGGGCGTGATGGTGCCGGGCGACCGGATCCTCGACACCGCGGTCGAGCTGGGAGCCGACGCCGTCGGTCTCTCCGGGCTGATCACGCCGTCGCTCGACGAGATGGTGCACGTCGCGAAGGAGATGGAGCGGCGCGGACTCGACCTGCCGCTCCTGATCGGCGGTGCGACGACGTCGCGGCAGCACACCGCGGTGCGGATCGCGCCCGCCTACGGCAGCGAGACCGTGCATGTCGTCGACGCGTCGCGCGTCGTCGGCGTCGTCTCGAACCTGCTCGACCCCGGCCGCCGCCTCGAGCTCGACGCCGAGAACCGCGAGGAGCAGGAGCGGTTGCGCGAGCAGCACGCGGAGAAGGAACGGCGACCGCTGCTCCCGCTCGAGGCGGCGCGCGCGAACCGGCAGCGGCTCGAGTACGGCGAGCGGCCGGTGCCGCCGTTCACGGGAACGCGGGTCGTCGAGCCTTCGATCGAGCAGTTGCGCCCCTACATCGACTGGCAGTTCTTCTTCCATGCCTGGGAGTTGAAGGGCAAGTTCCCCGCGATCCTCGATCAGCCCGCGGCGCGCGAGGTCTACGACGACGCGCTGAAGCTGCTGGACGAGATCGTGCGGGACGGATGGTTCGTCGCTCGCGGCGTCCACGGCTTCTGGCCCGCGCATGCGGACGGGGACGATGTCGTGCTCGACGGCGAGGCGCGGTTTCCGATGCTGCGCCAGCAGTCCGACTGGGGCGACTCGCGGCCGAACCGGTCGCTGGTGGACTTCGTTGCTCCGGACGGCGACCACGTCGGCGCGTTCGCGGTCGCGATCCACGGCGCCGACGAGCTCGCCGCCCGCTACGAGGCCGAGCACGACGACTACTCGTCGATCATGGCCAAGGCGCTGGCCGACCGCCTGGCCGAGGCCTTCGCAGAATGGCTCCACCTCGCCGCCCGCCGCGGGTGGTACGAGCCCGACGCGAACCCCACACCCGAGGAGCTCGTCGGCGAGAGCTACCGCGGCATCCGGCCCGCCTTCGGCTATCCCGCCTGTCCGGACCATTCGGAGAAGGGAAAGCTGTTCGAGCTGCTCGACGCCGGCTCGGTCGGCCTCGCCCTGACCGAGAGCTACGCGATGACTCCCGCGGCGGCCGTCAGCGGCCTCTACTTCGGCCATCCGGACTCGAAGTACTTCGCCGTCGGTCGCCTCGGTCGCGACCAGATCGAGGACTACGCGGGCCGGAAGGATGTGACCGCAGCCGAAGCCGAGCGCTGGTTGCGACCGAACCTCGCGTACGACCCGGAAGGGTGATCTAGCGTCCCGGCCATCCTCAACCTCGACATCCTCCGCTCCGCGCCCGACTTCAGGCGCCTCTTTCTCGCCACGCTCGGCTCCGGTGCGGGCACGTACCTCGCCGCCGTCGCGCTGACCGTCGACGTCTTCGACCGGACGAGGTCCGGCACCTGGGTGAGCGCGCTCCTGATCGCCGACTTCCTGCCGATCATCCTGATCGGGTTGTTGCTCGGCCCCCTGGTCGACCGGTTTTCGCGCAGGGGGATGCTGATCGCCTCGGATCTCGTTCGAGCGGCCGTCTTCTGCGCGCTGCCGTTCGCCGACAACCCGGGAGCGATCGTCGCGCTCGCCGCTGTCGCTGGGATCGCGGCCGGCTTCTTCCGACCGGCTGTCTACGCCGGCATGCCGAACCTCGTGGACGACGAGCAGTTGCCCGAGGCGACGTCGCTCCTCCACACGGTCGAGAACCTGGCCTGGATGATCGGCCCCGTCGTGGGTGGCCTCCTGATTGCGGCAAACGGACCGACGCTCGCGTATGTCGCGAACGCATTGACGTTCATCGTCTCGGCCGCCCTGCTCGCCAGGATTCCCGCGGCGCGTCTCCAAGCCGGCCGCGCGGAGAGCCGAGGGCACTGGCGGGATCTCGGCGACGGCTTTCGCGTCGTAGTGCAGTCTCGGGTCTTGGTGGCGGTGCTGCTCGTGTGGAGCCTCGTGCTGGTCGGCAACGCGGGCATCAACGTGGCAGAAGTCGTTCTGGCCAAGGTTCCGCTCGACAGCGGCGACATCGGCTTCGGCTTCCTCGTCGGCGCGGGTGGTCTCGGGCTCACGCTCGGGAGCCTCGTCGCGAGCACCGCGGTTGAGCGACTCGGCATCCGGCGCGTGTACTGGTTCGGGATTGCTCTGATGGCGATCGGCTACGGCGTGGCTGCCGTCGCCCCGACGATCCTTCTTGCCGTGCCGGCGGTCGTGGTGGCGTCAGCGGGAAACGGCGCCGCGGTTGTGTGCAACGCTCTCTACATCCAGCGGGGCGCGCCGGACGCGTTGCGCGGTCGTGTCTTCACCGTGATCATGTCGTCGACCTACGCGATGCTCGGCATCGGCATGATCGTCGCAGGGCCGCTGACGGACGCGGTGGGTGCGCGCTGGGTCTGGGGCGCCGCCGCCGGCGTCTACTTGGCCGCCGCCGTGCTCGCAGTCGCGCTCGTGCCCCGTGATCGTGAGGTTGTCACATGAGCCCGCGCCAGGCCTGGAGTCTCGAGGATCTTTCCACCGGCGTCCGCGCGGGGGACAGGCGCGCACTTGCACGTGCGATCTCGCTCGTCGAGAACGGCGATCCGCTCTCCTACGATCTCGTTCGAGAGCTCTACCCGCACACCGGCTCGGCGTTCGTCGTCGGCGTCACCGGGCCGCCTGGGGTTGGCAAGTCGTCGCTGATCAGCGCACTCGTCCGGCACGTCCGTGAAGGAGACAAGACGGTCGGCGTCATCTCGGTCGACCCCTCGAGCCCGTTCACCCAGGGCGCGCTCCTCGGCGACCGGATCCGGCTCTCCGACCACTTCCTCGATCCCGGCGTCTTCATCCGCTCGATGGGGACACGGGGTCACCTCGGCGGCCTCTCCGAGGCAACACTCCAGGCCGCGTTGCTGCTCGATGCCGCCGGCAAGGATTTTGTGCTGCTCGAGACGGTCGGCGCGGGCCAGAGCGAGGTCGAGGTGATCGGGATCGCCGACACGGTTCTACTCGTGTTGATGCCGGGCTCCGGCGACTCGGTGCAGGCGTTGAAAGCCGGGATCATGGAGATCCCGGACGTGATCGCGATCAACAAGATGGATCACCCGGCCGCCAAGACGATGCTGAACGAGGTTCGCTCGATCCTTGCGCTCGACCGCGAGCGCGAGTGGCGCGCGCCGATCGTTCTCACCGAGGCGCTGCGGGGGGAGAACGTCGCCGAGCTGTGGGGGAAGGTCGAGGAGCACCGGACGTTTCTGGAGTCGGACGGGCTGTTGGAGGAGCGGCGGCGGAAGAACCTGGCCGGCGAGGTGTTCGCTGCCGCAACGAGCCGGGCAAAGACGCACTTGCAGCAGACGGTGGCCGACCGGCCCGAGTTGCGGCGGCTCCTCGACGAGGTTCAGGCCCGGGAGCTCGACCCGCTCTCGGCCGTGCGTGCGATCCTGGAGCAGGTTTATGGCATCGACAGCACAAGCACCCACACTCCCTGACCTCGAGGCCGCGCGCGCCCGGATCGACGGGATCGCTCGCGTCACTCCGGTCTTCCCGTCCGAGACGCTCTCGCGGCTCGCCGGACGGACCGTGCAGCTGAAGGCGGAGAACCTGCAGCGCACCGGCGCGTTCAAGATCCGCGGCGCCGTCAACACGATCGCGTCGCTCACCGCAGAGGAACGAGCCGCGGGCGTCGTCGCTGCCAGCGCCGGCAACCACGGACAGGCGGTCGCCTGGGCGGCTCGTGAGACGGGGATCGCAGCGACGGTCTTCATGCCGCAGGACTCCCCGATGGCGAAGGTCGACGCCACCCGCAACTACGGCGCGACGGTCGAGCTCGCAGGCGAGGGGTTCGACGAGTCGCTTGCAGCCGCCCAGCAGCACGTGGAGACCACCGGCGCGACGTTCGTCCACGCGTTCGAGGACGAGCGCGTGATCGCCGGGCAGGGGACGATCGGCCTCGAGCTCGCGGAGCAACTGCCGGCGATGCGGACCGTCGTGCTGCCGATCGGCGGCGGCGGGCTGGCTGCCGGGATCGCGATCGCCCTGCGCGCGTTGCGGCCGGAGGTGCGGCTCGTCGGCGTCCAGGCCGTGAACATGAGCCCCTTCGCCGGCAGCACACAGCACAGCTACACGATCGCCGAGGGCATCGCCGTCAAGCAGCCGGGCGTACTGACCTCGTCGATCCTGCGCGAGCTGCTGGACGACATCGTCACGGTCACCGACGAGCAGATCAGCCACGCGATGGTGCTCCTGCTCGAGCGCACGAAGCTGCTCGTCGAGGGTGCAGGCGCAGCCTCGCTCGCGGCCGTGCTCGCCGGCAAGGAGGGCGGGGAGGACGAGGTCTGCGTGCTCCTCTCCGGCGGGAACATCGATCCGACGCTCCTGATCCAGGTGATGCGCCACGGGCTGACGGCGGCAGGACGGTTCCTCGTCGTTCGAACGAGGCTCGGTGACCGCCCCGGTGAGCTGATCAAGCTGCTCCAGCTCGTTGCCGAGGAGCGAGCGAACGTCGTCTCGGTTGAGCACCACCGCGAGGGCATGGAGCTGCCGATCGGGCAGACGGAGGTCGAGCTCACCCTGGCGATGCGCGACGAGAGCCACTGCGACGAGCTGCGTTCGACCCTGGTCGACCGCGGCTACCCCGCCGAGCGCCTCAGCTAGCGGCGGCCCCGCCCGCGCCGGCCTCTAATCGGGAGGCCCACGCTCGCCGAGAAAGAACTCTTGTGTTTCTGAAACACAATCCTCTTCGGCGGCCAGCGCGGCTTGAGCGTCGAGGAGGCGGTCGAGCGTGAGGACGCGAAACGCACCAGTTGA
>JALYRA010000045.1 GCA_030855545.1 Actinomycetota bacterium
GACCGCCTCCTTGCACGAGACGTGGACGACGTAGAGCGGGCAGCCGGCGACACGCGCCAGCTGGATCGCCCGGTTTGTCGCCTCCCCCTCGGTTTCGGGCGGCCGCGTCAATGCGTGGTACTTCGGCTCGGTGTGACCCGCGGCGAGCGCCTTCTTCACGAGCACGTCGATCGCGTCACCGTTCTCGGCGTGCACCATCACGAGCGCGCCCGTCTCGGCCGCGACCTCCATCGTCTTGAAGAGCGTCTCGTCGTCGACCATCAGCGCGCCCTTGTAGGCCATGAAGAGCTTGTAGGACGTGATCCCCTGGCCGGGGAGCGACGCGAGCTCCTCGAGCGAGCCGCCGTCCTTCAGGTCGGTGACGGCGATGTGGTAGCCCATGTCGATCAGCTGCTTGCCTTCGGCCCGACCCTTCCAGGCGGCGAGCGAGTCGGCGAAGCTCGTTCCGGGCGCCTGGATGCAGAAGTCGACGTGCGTCGTCGTCCCGCCGCGTGCAGCTGCCCGCTGCCCCGACTCGACGTCGTCGATCGTCACCGTGCCGCCGAACGGCATCTCGAGGTGCGTGTGCGGATCGACCGCGCCCGGCAGCACGTACTTGCCGGAGGCGTCGATCACCGTTTCCGCGGCGACGTCTAGAGATTCGCCGATCAGGGAGATCCGCCCGTTCTCGACCAGCACGTCGGCGACATAGTCGTCCGCCGCGGTGATGACGCGGCCGCCTTTGATCAGAACGGTCATGCGGATCTCCCCTCTCGGCCCAATCGTTTACTCGCCGCCCTCGGTGACTTCGACCTCGGGGGCCTCGTAGCCCTCGCCCTTGACGTCGATGCCCTCGTCTTCGAGCGCCTTGACCGCGGCCTCGGCGTACTCGCTGACGTAGACGCCGTCGCCGGGATCGGCCTTGACGATGTCGTAGTCCTGGGCGATCTGCGCGGTCGTCGCGTAGTCGTCCGGATCCATGACCCCGATCCCGTTGTCGTTCGGCCAGACGAGCTTGTTGATCTCGTTGACCATCCAGCGCTGATGGCCCTCGCCGAGCGTCGGCCCGGAGTCGAGCACGTACTGCACGCAGTCGTCCGGGTTGTCGCGGCAGTGGACCCAACCCTTGAACGACGCCTTCAGGAAGCGCGTCGTGATGTCCTGATTCGCCTCGTCGGCGATCCAGTCCTCACGGACGAAGATCCCGTCCTCGAGCGCGCCCGTGCCGAGATCCGACATCTTGAGCACGTTCAGGTCGTCGAGCGTGAAGAGCTCGCCCGACTCCTCGTTCTTCGTCTCGAGCACCTGTGCGAGCTCGTTGTATGTCATGGCTGCCGCCGCATCCACCTCGCGGTTCAGGAAGAGGTTCATGTCGAACGGCTGGGCCACGATCTGCGCGTCCTTCTGCGGATCGATCCCGTTCTTCGTCAGCGCCGCGAAGAGCTTGTGCTCGTTGCCGCCGAGCCACACGCCGACCTTCTTCCCCCTCAGGTCCTCGATCGAGTCGAGCCCGGTGTCCTTCCACGTCACCTCGGTCATCCCGGAGCGCGCGAAGACCTGGGCGACGTTGACGATCTGCCCGCCCTGGTCGCGGGTCGCGAGCGTGTTGTCGAGCCAGTTGATCCCGAACTCGGCCTGGTCACCGAGCACGACCTGCTCGGGAACGATGTCGGGGCCGCCGGGCTTGATCGTGACGTTCAGCCCTTCGGCCTCGTAGAAGCCCTGCTCGAGCGCCGCGTAGTAGCCGGCGAACTGGCCCTGCGTCACCCACTTCAGCTGCAGGGTGACGTCCGTCATCTCTTGCGGCGCCGTCGTCTCCGCCGCTGTCGTCGCGGCAGCGTCTGTCGCCTCGTCGTCGTCGCCACCACACCCTGCGGCGAGCAGCGCGAGCAAGACGACCGGTAGTGCCAGTACCCACCACAGTCTGCGAACCTTCACGAACAATCCTCCTCCTTCATGGTTGCCCTCTCTCAGTCGACCCTGTGTTCGTTCGAACCGTGCTACTCAACCCGTGCCGGCGGATGCCACGTCATCGTCAGGCGCTCGACGAGCGCCACCGCCGCGTAGAACCCGATCCCGAGCAGGCTGGCGACGACGATCGCCGCCCAAGCCTCCTCGAACGCGAAGATGCCTGCCGAACGTCTGATCAGAATCCCGAGCGCGTCCTGTGAGCCTCCGAAGTAGTCGCCGACGATGGCGCCGATCATCGCGAGTACCGTCGCGATCTTCAAGGCCGAGAAGATGAACGGGAGCGCATTCGGGATCCGGACGCGGCGGAAGATGTCCCACTCGCCGCACGCGTAGGAGCGCATCAGCTCGATCGAGCTCGGCCGCACCGACGTCAGCCCGCGCAGCGTGTTCACGAGCACGGGGAAGAAGACGAGCACGGCCGCGATCACCATCTTCGAGAGCGGGTTGAGGATCCCGAACCAGTTGTTCGTGATCGGCGCGAAGGCGACGATCGGGATCGCGTTCGCGGCGATCGCGTACGGCATGATGGCGCGGCCGAAGGTGCGGAAGCGCGCGAGTAGGAGCGCGACGAGGATCGCCGCGGTGGAGCCGATCACGAAGCCGCCGAACGCCTCCTTGAACGTGAACCAGCCGGCGCTGAGGAAGAGCTCGGCGTCGTTCCAGAGCGTGACGAGGATGTCCGAGAGCGGCGGCAGCAGGAAGCTCTCGACGCCGGCGCCCCGCGTGTAGCCCTCCCAGGCCGCGATCCCGAGCAGGAAGACGATCAGCGCCGGGCCCCACTCACGGACGCGCTGCAGCGTCGCGGCCGCGGTCACAGGCCTTCCTCCGCCACGATCAAGTGCTCCTCGTCCACGGTCTCGTCGACTTCGAAGCCGCCGCCCGCGCGCAGCGTCCGCCGCACGTCGCGAATCAGCTCGGCGAAGCGCGGCTCCTCGCGAGTGCGACCGGTCCGCGGCTGCGGCAGGTCGATGTCGACGATGCCGGTGATCCGGCCGGGCCGAGGCGACATCACGACGACGCGCGTCGAGAGGAAGACGGCCTCCGAGATCGAGTGGGTGACGAAGATCACGGTCGAGCCGCTCGCCTGCCAGATCCGCAGCAGTTCGAGGTTGAGCCGCTCGCGCGTCATCTCGTCGAGCGCGCCGAACGGCTCGTCCATCAGCAGGAGCGCCGGGTCGAACGAGAGCGCGCGTGCGATCGAGACGCGCTGCTGCATCCCGCCGGAGAGCTGCCACGGGTGATGCGACTCGAACCCGGTCAGCTCGACGAGGTCGAGCATCTCCTGCACGCGCTCGCGTCGCTTCTCACG
>JALYRA010000089.1 GCA_030855545.1 Actinomycetota bacterium
TGATCTCGCGTTCCTCCTTGACGCTGCCCACGCGGGAGCCGAGCTCCTCGTAGACCGCGTTCAGCGTGTCGCCGTCCGGCGCCGCGTAGAAGCGGCCGCCCGTCGCCTGCGACACCTGCCGCAGCGTCGGCGCATCCGGCGGGACGGTGACGCGCTGGGTGAAGCCATTGTCATCCACGACCTCGACGACGCCCTCGGCCGTCCCGAACGCGACCGTGTAGACGGGGATCTTCAGCTTCTTTGCGCGCTGTGCGGCCGGCAGCGGCTCTAGGACGCCCTGGGTCTGCGCCCCGTCGGAGAGGACCAGAAGCGAGGCTGGCGGCTTCTTCCCCTTCTCGGCCGGGACGCGCCGGGCGACCTGGAGACCTCGAGCTATCCCCTCGCCGAGTGCCGTGCCGTCGCCCGTGCGGAGGTTCTTCAGCGCCGCGGCCGCAGCTTCGCGATTCGCGGTGGCCGGAAGCACGGTCTGCGCGCTCTGCGCGAACGAGACCATCCCGACGCGGTAGTCCTCGGGCAGGTTCTCGAGGAAGCGGCGAACCGCCTCCTTCGCGACGGCGAGCCGGTTCGGCGGCACATCCTGGGCGAGCATCGAGCGCGACGTGTCCAGCACAAGGATGACGGTTGCCTGCTCCTGCTTGACCGATACGGTCGCATGCGGGCGCGCGAGGCCCGTGGCGAGGAAGACGAGCGCGATCAAAGCGAGTACGGGCGCGAGGTGGCGCAGCCGCCCGGGCCTACGGCCGATCAGGTTCGGTACGAGGGCGGGGCTCGCGAAGGCGGCCGCCTGGCGATGCCGCCGGCGCTCGAGCCAGACGTAGCCCGCGATCGCGAGCGGCACGGCGACCAGGGCGAGCAGCATCAGCGGCCAGTCGAACCTCACCGCCGACCTCCGCGGCGCCGAAGATGCAGTGCGAGCGGTCGCAGCCAGTCGCCCTCGGTGGAGAGGACGACGTGGCCGACGCCGAGCGAGGTCAACTCCTTCGCGAGCTCAGCCCGTTCGGCCGCTGCTGCTGCTGCGAAGCGGTCGCGGAGCTTCGAGCTCGCGGTGTCGACTCGGAGCTGGCGGCCCGTCTCGGGATCGACGAGCCGGAGCTCGCCGACGTTCGGGAGCGTCTCCTCGCGCGGATCACGGATCTCGACCGCGAGGACGTCGTGGCCGCCGGCGAGCTGGAGCAGCGGCAGCCGCCAGTCGCGCGGGCCGCGGAAGTCGGACACGACGGCGACGAGCGAACGCTGACGGGCCAGGCGCGAGACGAGATGGAGCGCAGACCCGAGCGAGGTCGCCCCGCCGCCTTCGAGCGTGGGCTCGCGGCGCAACGACAGCAACAACCCGAGCATCCCGGCGCGGCCCGCCCGCGGTGGAATCGACATTGACTCGCCGCCGCCGAACGCGACAAGGCCGAGCCGGTTACCGCGGCGACTCGCGAGGTGGCCTAGCGCGAGCGCCACGCCTTCGGCGACGTCCGCCTTCCGCCGCTCGGCCGTTCCGAAGGACATCGACGCGGAGACGTCGAGCGCAAGCCAGGTAACGAGCACCCGCTCCGCCAGGTCGACCCGCACATGGGTCTCGCCGGTCCGGGCGGTCACGTTCCATTCGATCCGGCGCACGTCGTCGCCGGGTATGTATGGCCGCACCTGTGCGAGCTCGCTCCCCTGGCCGAGCACCGACGAGCGGTGGTCGCCCGCGAGCATTCCTTCGATCCGCCTGCCGATTGTCAGGTCGAGCGCGCGGAGGAGAGGCTCGGGAAGCGATCCCGGGCCAGGGCGGTCGGGAGTGCGCTCGAACGATGTTGCCTCTGGGGCCACCGTCACGCAGCGGTTTCCCTTCTGCTGAGGTCGAGCTCGGGCGCCTGCACCTTGTCGAGGACCGCGTCGAGGATCGTGTCGGAGTCGACCTGCTCGGCGAGCGCCTGGTAGCTGAGCACGAGGCGGTGCCGGAGCGCGTCCTTCGCGAGCGCGTCGATGTCCTGCGCCGTCACGTAGTCGCGGCCGCGGATGAACGCGAGTGCGCGCGCCGACTGGACGAGGCTGATCGGCCCGCGCGGGCTCGCGCCGTACGAGATGAACGGCGCGAGCTCGGCGAGCCCGTACGACCCCGGCTCCCGGGTCGCGGTGGCGAGCTGGACGGTGTAGCTGACGATGCCCGGGTCGACGTAGACCGCGTTCGCGATCGCCTGCAGCTCGCGCAGCGTGTCGAGCTCGAGCACGCGGCGGAGCTGCGGCGTCGGGATCAGCGAGCGCTGCACGACGGTCAGCTCCTCGTCATGCTCGGGATAGCCGACGAGGATCTTGAGCATGAAGCGGTCGACCTGAGCCTCCGGCAGCGGATACGTGCCCTCGGACTCGATCGGGTTCTGCGTCGCCATGACGAGGAACGGCTGCGGGACGGGATGCGTGTGCTGGCCGATCGTCACCTGGCGCTCCTGCATCACCTCGAGCAGCGCCGACTGCACCTTCGCCGGGGCGCGGTTGATCTCGTCCGCGAGCAGGAAGTTGCAGAAAACGGGGCCGAGCTCGGTGTCGAACTCGCCCGATCCCGGACGGTAGACCCGGGTGCCGACAAGGTCTGACGGGACGAGGTCGGGCGTGAACTGGATCCGCTGGAAGCTCCCGCCGAGCACCTGCGCGGTCGTCTTGATCGTCAGCGTCTTTGCGAGCCCAGGCACACCTTCGATCAGGAGGTGGCCGCTCGAGAGCAGGCACACGAGCACGCGCTCGAGCATCCCGTCCTGGCCGGCGATCACCCGTTTGATCTCGAACAACGCCTGCTCGAGCAGCTCCCGCTGCCTCTCGACGGTCGTCTCGCTCACGGCTCGCTCCTCGCTCGGGGTCACCCCGCAGTCAAGCAAACGCCGATTGAAAACCGGTTAAGAATTGACGTCGAGGCGTGTGAGCGAGTACGTCGCCCTGGCGCCCCTTTAGGGACTGCGGCGACGAAGCAGCGCGCCGAGGATCGCGCCGAAGAGAGCATGCATGACGACTTCCTGACCGAACACGCGCGGGTTCAGAAGGAGCGGTGGCCAGGCGCCGCTGCGGCGGTCCGGGTGCAGGCGGTCGACGACGACCATGCCAGGCCAGAGCACGGCATTTTCGATCTGAGCCGCGACGACGCCGGCTTTCCAGCCGCGCAGGCGGAGCCGCTCGAACGCGACTCCCGCAACGGCGCCGTTCGCAAGGTGGATGGCGGTTCCGGCGGGGCGCCAGCGGCGGCGCGAGACGGGCGCGCCGAGAAGACGAACGTCGGTGTACGTCGTGCCGAAGACTCGGCGCGCGAGCGGCTCGGCCGCGACCCACGTGGCGGCCGCGACAACGCCTGCAACCGCTCCTCGCATGCCGCGAGGCTAGTCGTTCTGTGGCGACTCCTGCGGCGGCGGTGGTTTCTGGGCATTCCAGACCGCACCGATCACGACCGGGCGATCCGGGTCGCCGTGCTCGAACGCGACCAGCACCTCGTCGTCGACCTCGGGCAGGAAGTATCCACCCGCGGGTTGGGCCACGCGAACCCAGTGCGAGCTCGCTCCTTCGCTGTCCCAGTGGAACCGCACCTTGATCCGGCCGTACTTGTCGGAGAACGACGTCTCCCCGGGCGGCCCCACGACGACCGCGGTCTGGGCGCCCACATCGGGGCGCGGAGTCGTCTGCGGGGAGCGGAACGGCAGCCCCGCCGGGATGCACGTGAACGTGTTCGAGTAGCCGATCCGGTCGCCCCGGTGCTCGTAGCTGTGGCTGACGCCCGTGATCAGGTACTTGCCGTCGAAGCGCTTGTCGCCGCTCAGCGGCAGGATCGCGCCTGCGGCGAGCGAGCGGACGCTCGACGCGCCGGCGATCTGGAGGGCGGAGGCCGCCTCGGCCCGCAGCCTCAGCGCTGCTTGGCGGGAGGCGGCCGCGAAGAGCTTTTGCAGCCGGGCCGGCTGGTCGCCGCCGCCGCCGGGGTCGCCCCC
>JALYRA010000113.1 GCA_030855545.1 Actinomycetota bacterium
CCCCCATGGTCAGCGCGAGCTCGAGCGCGCCGAGAGGGAGCGCGAGCCAGCCGGGCTGATAGGCGAGCAGACGGTGGTAGACGAGCACGTCGAGCAGGAGGCCGATCGCCGTCATCAGCCCGACGAGCTCGAGCGGCCACCACTTGTGCACGACCGGCGAGAGGACGGCCGCTGCGAGGAACGGCAACAGCGCCGCGGCGAGGCGCGTCTCGAGCCGGCCTCTCAGCGTGTAGGACACGACTCCACCCTTCGGCGGAAGCGGCGGGCGGCGATCTTCATGCCGACGAGCGTGTCGGCGGCCGGTAAGGCCCATTGACCCGGGACGCCGGCGAGAGCGAGCGTCCGCGTGCGGTCGGTGAGGGCGGGGACAGTCGAGTCGTCAGAGAGGACGATCCAGCGATCCTCGGTCTGCAAGCCGTGCTCGGCGACGAGCCGGGCGAGCAGCGGGTCGTGCTCGAAGCCGCGCCTGAAGCCGGTGGCGCAGATCACCTGCGCCGCTCCGTTCAGCTCGGGCTCGACCCGGAAGCGGGCCTCCCGGGCGGCGCGCTCGAGGGGTGCGTCCCAGTCCCGCCCCGGTGGGTAGGACGGCTCGGCAAAGCCGCGCAAGAGTGCCGCGCGCTCGAACGGCGGCGACGCATGGAAGGCGGCAAGTCCTCGTTTCGTGAAAAGCGGCCTCGGGACGTTCAACGGCCGGCGCGCGGGTTCGCGGCGCCGCACCGAGACGACCTCGGCTCCCGCATCGAGCGCGTTCAACCATTCCGTCGCCGCCGCCATCCCGGCGCCGACGATCGCGATCTTCGACGCGTACTCGTGCGGCTGGTAGGCGTGGACGACGCGCGGGTCGGCTTCCAGCTCGGCCGGCACGGAGAGCCCGGGATGGCCTGGCGCGAGCAGGACGTGCCGGAAGACGCCCCGGCCGTCGAGCTCGAAGCCGCCGTCGACGGCCTGGACGCGCTCGATCCGAGCGCGACGCAGGCTCTCGTCCCAGCGAGAGCGAACTCGCAGCTCGTCGACGTGGCGGAGGAAGTCGGAGACGGTCGGGCGATAGCGGTCGCAGACGCTGAGGACGAGCGGCGCGAGGTCGCGGCGCCGCGCGGCTTCCCGCGCCGCGAGGCCAGGGAAGGACGTGGGGTGGCAGTGCCCGTCGCTCTCGGACCGCATCAACCGCTGCCGGATCGCCGCCGCCCTCGGCCGCCAGGCTCCGGCAGGATCGTCCTCCTCACCGAAGACGGCGATCTCGGCCGGCTCGAGCCCGCGATGGCGCAGGGTTGCGTACGCGACGAAGCCGCCGAGCCCGGAGCCGACGATCGCGACACGCTCTGTCACGGGTCTATTTAACCGAGCCGGCGAGCAGGCCCTGGACGAAATAGCGCTGGAAGGCGAAGAAGACCGCGAGCGGGAGCGCCAGCGAAACGAAGGCCGCCGGCGCGATCAGCTCGATGTTCGACCCGAACTGGCGCAGTTGCGTGAAGATCGCGACGGTGATCGGCTGCGTCTCGCGGCCGAACGTCAACGCAACGAGCAGGTCGTTCCAGGTCCAGAGGAACTGGAAGATGGCGAGCGAGGCGATCGCAGGCAGCCCGAGCGGCAGGATCAAGCGCAGAAAGATCCTGATCTCGGAGGCTCCGTCGATCCGGGCCGCCTCCATCAGGTCCCTGGGTATCCCGATGAAGAAGTTGCGGAGCAGGAAGATTGCGAACGGCAGGCCAAAGGCGGTGTGGAAGAGGATGAGCCCGACGACCGTGTCGAAGAGCCCGAGGTCGGAGTAGAGCGAGAAGATCGGGATCAGCGCCATCTGAATCGGGACGACGAGCATCGCGATCACGGCGATGAAGAGCCAGTCACGGCCCGGGAATTCGAGCCAGGCGAACGCGTACCCGGCCATCGCGGCGACGAAGATCGGAAGGATCGTCCCGCCGAGCGAGACCAGCACCGTCGTCCAGAGAGCGGAGGTGATCGCCTTCGTGTCGAAGACCTTGTCGTAGTTGTCGAGCGTCGCGAGGCTCGGCTCGGAGAGGATCTGCCACCAGCCCGCCTCGTTGAACTGCTCGGGCGCGAGGAGTGAGGTGAAGAAGAGTCCGAGCGTCGGCACGAGCCAGAGCACGCCGATGATGATCAGGATGATGTGGATCGGCGCCTTCGTGGCGTAGCGCAAGACGCGCTGGGCGGCGGTCTCGTTCTCGCGCGGCATCTCCTGGGCGACGGTGGCTATCGCGTCACACCTCCCTCCGAAAGCGCCTGACGTTGAGCATCAGGATCGGGATGACGAGGATGAACAGAAAGACGGCGATCGCCGAGCCGAAGCCGAAGTCGCTGATCCCGCCGAACGACGTGCGCCACATGTCGAGGGCGATCACGTTTGCGTCGTCCTGCACCGAGCCGGGAGCCAGCGCGATCACGATGTCGAAGACTTTGAGCACGTTGATCAGCATCGTGATGAAGACGACGCTCAATACCGGCGCGAGCAGCGGCACCGTGATTCGCTTGAAGACCTGCCACTCGGTGGCGCCGTCGGTGCGTGCAGCTTCCAACGTGTCGCGCGGGATCGAGGCGAGCCCGGCTGCGATCACGACCATCGCGAAGCCGGCCCAGATCCAGATGTAGGCGAACATGATCGCGGGCGTGATCAGCTTCTCGCCGAGCCACGAGACGCCCTGGAACGGCGCCGCGAAGGTCTGCTTGTCGATCGCGACTCGGTACTGACCGTCGTCCACATCGGCGAACTCGAAGGTGCCGTTCTCGGCGGTCTGCGTGCTCTCGACGCTGCCGCCGTCCGCGTCCAGGAGGTTGACGGTGACGCCCGGGATGCCGAGCTCGTTTGGCTCGACCTCGCCGGGAGTGCCGCCTCCGGGGCTGAAGTCTCTCCAGACGACGCCGTTGATCCCGCCCTGGAGTGGCTCCGGCTTGACCGCCTGGACCGCGTCCTCCGGCACGTCGCCGGGCCGGATTCCCGTCAGACCGAGCGCGGCCACATCGCCCAGGCCGATCGTCTCCTCCAGGC
>JALYRA010000122.1 GCA_030855545.1 Actinomycetota bacterium
GACGAACAGACCGCTGGTGTATCAGTTGTCCTGCCAAGGGCACTGCTGATTAGCTACGTCTGGATGGGATAACCGCTGAAAGCATCTAAGCGGGAAGCCCACCTCGAGATGAGACTTCCCATCCCCTAGAGGGAGTAAGGGCCGTGGAAGATCACCACGTCGATAGGCCGGCGGTGCAAGCGCAGCAATGCGTTCAGCTGACCGGTACTAATTGCCCGAGGTCTTGATTTAGAACACGTTCGAGTCGCTATGGAGTTTTGAGGGTGCCGTGCTTATGCCGGCTCCCGCAAGCGTACGCCGGTTGGTGCGCTCGCGGCCTTAACAATTTCGGCGGTCATAGCGTCGGGGGTACACCTCTTCCCATTCCGAACAGAGCAGTTAAGCCCGACAGCGCCGATGGTACTCGGGGCGCAAGCCCCCGGGAGAGTAGGACGCCGCCGAATTACTGTTTCTGTTTGCGCAAGTGCAAGGGTCTGCTCACGCAGACCCTTGCACGCGCGAAGATCCCTGAAGGCGGCGGCTTTCGCCGCCGCGGTTCTCGCACGAGCGTACTAGCCGGCAGTGGTCAAACCCTTGCACGCGCGATGGATCCCTGGAAGGCGGCTTTCACCGCCGCGGTTCTCGCACGAACGTACTAGCCGGCAGTGGTCAGACGCCGTAGCCGTTCCGCGAGCGGCGGGTGCGTGACGAAGAGCGCCGCTAGGCCCTCCTCCGCGAAGGGGTTGACCGTGTAGAGCGGCTCGGTCGCCGGGCTCGCCTGGAACGAGACGAGATCGCTGGCGCGATCGAGCTTGAGCAGCGCGGCCGCGAGGCCGTTACTCGAGCCGAGGATCTCGGCGGCAAGACGATCGGCCGCGTGCTCGCGCCGGGGCGAGAGCAGCAGATGCACGAACACGGCCGCGATCGGGCCGAGCACGCCACGCAATGCTCGCTCGAACCAACCGCCGACCCTGGAGAGGTCGACGAGGATGACGGCGAGCATGACCGCCGAGGTCTGCACGAGCACGTCGCGCCGGCGCACGTGCGCGAGCTCGTGCGCGAGCACCGCTTCGAGCTCCGCCGGCGACAGCGCCGCGAGCAGACCTGTGGAGAGCGCAAGCGAGGAACCGGTCGGTCCTCGGCCGGCGGACAGTGCGCGCGGATATCCGTCCGGAATCAGGTAGAGCTTGGGCGGGACGACGCCGAACTTCGCCGAGAGCGCATCGACGCTCGAGCGTAGGATCGGATCCTCCGCGAGGGCGTATTCGCGCGCGCCGAGCATCCCGAGCAGCGCCCGGTCGCCGTACGCGTAGACGCCGATCGCAGCCAGGAGCGCGCAGAAGACGAAGATCGACGCGGTCTGCGGCCCGCCGAGCGCCCAGCCGACGACGCCGAAGAGCGCCGCCAGCATCGCCGCCAGCGTCCACCACTTCGCGATGTTCAGAGCGGCCGCGAGCCGCACCCGTCAGCTCTCGTCGTCGCCGGGGCCGTCGCCGTCGCGGTCGTCCTCGCTGAGCCCGCGCGGCGGCCAGTCCGGCGCGGGGGCGTCGCATCGGCTCGAGCAGTGCAGCGAGGCGACGTTCTGGAGCGGCACGAGTATGTGGCCGTTGAGCTCGATGTGGGGCACGTCCTCGATCGAGCAGTAGGCGGTCAGGACGCCCTCCTGATACTCGCCCCCGAAGAGCGCGACCTCGATCTGCTCGCCCTTGTACTTGTTCGTGTAGTCGTCCACCGGCGGCGTCAGTCTACTGCGAGGTACTCGCCCTCCCGAACCGCGAGCTTGTAGACGGCGCAGTTCGCCCACCGCTCCACACGCTCGCCGAGAGCGTGATGCCAGAGCGTGTTCAGGGCGCCGCCATGGGCAACGACGAGCACCTGCTCACCGGGATGCGCGTCCGCGATCGCCTGCACCGCTTCCAGCACCCGCTCGCGCACCTCGTCGTCCGTCTCGCCGTCATGGCGCGACCCCGCCGGCAGCGCCGCGATCTCCTCTCTTGTCAGGCCCTCCCAGTTGCCGAAGGCACGTTCGCGCAGGCGTGGATCGAGCCGCACCTCGAGCCCGTGGCTTGCCGCGACGGCCTCGGCGGTCGTTCGCGCGCGGCTCAGATCGCTGGCGTAAATCGCGTCCAGGTCGACGTGCTCGAGTTCCTGAGCCAGCGCGTGTGCCTGGGCGCGACCGTGATCGTTCAGCTGGATGTCGGAGGAGCCCTGAATCCGCAGCTCGCGGTTCCAGTCGGTCTCGCCGTGTCGGGCCAGGAGCAGGGTCGTCACGCCGCTACGCTAGCCGCCCGTGGAACTTGGACTGAGCGACAAGGCCTGCGTCGTCACCGGCTCGACGGGCGGTATCGGCCTCGAGACAGCGAAGCTGCTCGCCGCGGAGGGTGCCCGTGTCGTCACGAGCGGCCGCACAGGCTCCCCCGGGATCGGCGAGACGCTGCACGTCGAGCTCGATCTTTCCGAGGCCGGCGCGCCGGCGACTCTTATCGAGGCGGCGGTGCAGGCGCTCGGCGGGCTCGACGTGCTCGTCAACAACGTTGGCTTTGCCGTCCAGGCGCGGTTCGAGGACGTGCCGGACGAGGACTGGGACGCGATGTGGCAGCTGAACGTTATGAGCTACGTCCGAGCGATCCGCGCTGCGCTGCCGCACCTCCGGACCTCCCGCGGGTCGATCGTGAACGTCTCCTCGACCGCAGGCAAGCGGCCTTCCGGCGGGATGCCGCACTACTCCGTCACAAAGGCGGCCGTGCTTTCGCTCTCGCGCCTCGTCGCCGATCTCTACGCCGCGGACGGGATCCGCTGCAACGCGGTCGCGCCCGGCCCGACCGCCACCGAGGCCTGGCTGGGGGAAGGGGGCCTCGCCGACCAGCAAGGCGGCGAGCGTGACGACGTGCTGGCGAAAGTCGGCGCCGGCCGGCCTCTCGGCCGCCTCGCCGAGCCCGAGGAGATCGCCGCGGTGATCGCGTTCCTCGCCTCCGAGCGCGCCTCGTACGTGACCGGCGCCGCCTGGAGCGCGGACGGCGGCACCGTCCCGATCATCATCTGACGCTTGGATTCAGCCCGCGAGATCGAAGAGATCGTTGACCGCGAGACGCGTGCCTGGAACACCCAGGACGTGCAGTTGCTGCTGAGCGTGTTCCACCAGGACATGGTGTGGCCGTGGCCGCGAAGCTGCACCGCGGCTCCGAGTCTCACTGGCTCGGTCGGACGTGCAAGGCGTATGCGCGCGTCGGAGCGGAGTGGAAGATGACGATGCAAACCGGGGCGCTGCGCTACGGCGACGACCGCGGCTCCGTCTAACCTCAGGGGATGCCGGACCTCGCCGGAAGGGTCGCCGACGCCTTCGAAGCGCGCATCCGCGCGGCCGAGGAGGACGGGCTGTCAGCGCTCGCCGTGCGGTCGTACGAGACCCGCGGGCGGCTGCGCGAGGAGGAGGAATGCGGGATCCGGACGCCGTTCCAGCGCGACCGCGACCGGATCGTCCACTCGAAGCCCTTTCGACGCCTGAAGGGGAAGACGCAGGTCTTCATCGACCCTGCGGGAGACCACTACCGGACACGAATCACGCACACGCTCGAGACCACCGGGATCGC
>JALYRA010000185.1 GCA_030855545.1 Actinomycetota bacterium
GCTGGGGCCACGGCGTCGGCATGAGCCAGTACGGCGCGCTCGGCTTTGCCAACGAGGGCTGGACGTACGACCAGATCCTCACCCATTACTACACCGGCGTCGCGCTTGGCCCTGCGGCGGTGGCTCGCGTGCGTGTTCTCGTGGCCGAGTCCGCCGGCAGCGTCACGGTTCGCTCCAAGTCGCCCTTCCGCGTCCGGGACGTGTTCGGCAAGACGTATCCGCTCGCGGCCGGCGAGATCGCGCTCGGCCCGAAGCTCCGCGTGACCGTGAACGGCGCCCCGACCGACCTCGTCGGCCCGATCCTCTTTCTACCCGGCAGCTCGCCGCTCGAGCTCGACCGCGCCTACCGCGGGCAGATCGAGGTCGCGGTGACGGGGCAGAAGCTGAACGCGATCAACATCGTCGGGCTCGAGGAGTACCTCCAGGGAGTCGTTCCTCAGGAGATGCCGAGCCTGTGGCCGGAGGAGGCGCTCAAAGCCCAGGCCGTCGCGGCACGCTCCTACGGGCTCTCCCGCCGGGTGAGCGGCAAGCCGTTCGACCTCTATGCCGACGTCCGAAGCCAGGTCTACGGCGGCATCGCCGGCGAGCATCCGCGCGCGACCGCCGCAATCCGGGCGACAAAGGGCGAGGTGATGCTCTGGCAGGGAAAGCCGGTGGACGCTCTGTTCCACTCGACCTCGGGCGGTGCCACCCTCGACGCGGCCGAGGCGTTCGGCACCTCGGTTCCGTACCTCGTCGGTGTCGAGGATCCCCACAGCGAGCTCTCGCCCGTGCACCGCTGGGGGCCGACACCGGTGACCGAAACGGTGCTCCGGAAGGCGCTGAAGCTGCGCTCGCCGGTGACGTCCCTCAAGTTGGCGCGGAGCCCGTCCGGCCGGGTCGCGAGTGTCCAGGCAGTCACGGCCGTGGGCGCGACGAAGCTCACCGGCTCGACGTTCAGGTCCGCCTCGGGCATCCGCTCGACGTGGATCACCCAGCTCGCTGCGCTCTCGCTGACCCGTCCTGGAGCGCCCGCCGTCTACAGCAAGCCGGTGACGATCACGGCGAAGGCGACAGGCGTGAAGGGTGCCGTGCTCTCGCAGCGGATCGCCGGTGTCTGGACGCCGCTGCCCGCGCTGACGGTGAAGCCGAAGCTGCTCGCGCCGACGAGCTTTCGCGTCACCGCCGGCAAGCTGGCCGGGCCGGTGCTGGCCGTGCCGGTTGCGCCGCTCGTGACGGCTCGCGCCGAGCCGCAGACGATCCGAGGAGCGGTGAAGCCGTTTGATCCCGGAGTGACCGTGGAGCTGCAGCTCGAAAGCGAGCGCGGCTGGTTCACGATGGCCCGGACGACTACCGGGGCGGAGGGGGAGTACGCGATCGCCTTGACCGAGCCGGGCACATACCGCGTTCGCGTCGCTCCCGCGCAGGGCTTCGCCGAGGGTCTTTCCACCCCGCTCGAGCTGCCGTGACGAGGTTCGCGCTCGCACTCGTTGCCGCGGCGTTCCTTGCTCCGTCCGCCGACGCTGCTCGCTATGCCGTCGGTGCACGCACGGCGGCCGACCTTCCCGTCCTTCAGGCCGCGCTTCCCGGCGCCGAGAGCCTGGCGCCGATCCCGGCCGTCGTCGTCGAGCGCGCGACCGCGCCGAAACTACGGGATCTCCCCGGCGCCACGTATGTGGAGCGCATCGGCACCAGGCGCGCCGCCTTCGTCCCGGACGATCCGCTCGCGCCGCGGCAGTGGTACCACAACGCCAATCGCGCCTTCGACTTCTGGGAGGAGCTGCCGATCCTGCCGACCGTCAAGGTTGCAGTCATCGACTCGGGAATCGACGGTGAGCATCCCGAGCTCAAGCCGAGGATCGCCGCTGCCAGGAGCTTCGTCGGCGGGTCCGCACGCGTCGACGATCAGGGCCACGGCACGTTCGTCGCAGGCCTGATCGCCGCCGGTGTGGACGACGCCGCGGGTATTGCCGGGATGGCGCCGTCGGCGGAGCTGCTCGTGGCGAAGGTCGTCGACGGCGACGATCTGATCGACGTCGAGGCCGAGGTGAAGGCGATCCGCTGGGCGGTGAAGAACGGCGCCAGCGTGATCAACATGAGCCTCGGCGGCCTGCGCGACCCTCGCGACCCCGATCGGGATGCGTACTCGGCGCTCGAGGCCGCGACGATCGGCTGGGCGCACGGGCAGGGCACGGTGATCGTGGCCGCAGTCGGCAACAACACGGACGATCCGCCCCGCGCGTGGCCGTTCGCGAGCTACCCCGCCGCGCTGCCGCACGTGCTCGGTGTCAGCGCCCTCGCCCGGGACGGCTCCGTGCCGATCTTCAGCCACCGCGACCGGATCTACAACGACATCTCCGCTCCGGGAGTGGGCATTCTCTCGACCTTCCCGCGCGCGCTCACCGCCGAGGCGAAGGAGTGCCCCGAGCAGGGTTACTCGAATTGTGCCGCCGGCGACTTCGACGACTTCCGCAAGGGGCAGGGGACGTCGTTTGCGGCTCCGCAGGTGAGCGCCGCAGCGGCGGTGCTGCTCGCCGTCAGGCCGACGCTGCGACCGGAGCAGGTGACGGCGCTCCTGACCCGGACGGCCCGCGACGTCAACGCGGCCACCGGCTGCACGAGTTGCCCGCTCCAGCGCGATGCCCTCAGCGGCTGGGGTCGTCTCGACGTCACGTCTGCGCTCCGCGCTCTCTCCGGCCCGATTCCGGCTCGCGACCGGCTCGAGCCGAACGACGATGCGGGCGCGCTCGCGCCGATGCTCTGGGGCCAGTCGCGGCGACAGGAGGCCACGCTCGACTTCTGGGACGATCAGAGCGATGTCTACGGGATCCGGCTGAAGAAGGACCAGCCGGTCTACGTCAGCGTCCGCGGCCCAGCGGGCACCGACACGAACCTGATCCTCTGGAAGCCCGGGACGAGACACGTCGACGACCTCGCCTCGCTCAGCCTCGTCGCTCACCAGTCGGCGCGCCCCGGCCCGAGGGAATGGCTCTCCTACCGCGCACCACGAGCCGGGACGTATTACGTCCAGGTGAAGCTCGGCTCGCGCGGCGCGGGCCGCTACAAGCTCGTCGTCGTCAAGGCGTAGGCGTGTGAGCGCGGTATGAGCCGCAGACCGAGGCTAGCGTCGCGTCCTACTGATTCTCGAGCAACTCGTCGTCGGGCACCTCGCGCAGGACGCGCGCGGGGTTGCCGACGACGACCATCCGTGGCGCGACGTCCTTCGTCACGACGGCGCCCG
>JALYRA010000215.1 GCA_030855545.1 Actinomycetota bacterium
CCCCGCTGCGTCACCGTCTCTCGCACCGTCAGGGGCACGGTCAGCGGTACGGTCAGCGCCACCGTCGTCGGCACCGTCAGCGGGACCGTCTTCGGCGCCGCCTGCGTCGTGTCGCCGTCGACGTCTCCGTTCGTCACGGCTGCCGCGAGAGCGACTCCCGCGGCGAGGAGTGCACCGAAGCCTGCGAGCGCGAAAGGGAGCCGATTGCGACGCACGACACGAGGCGGCGGTGCCGCGATGGCAACCCCGGAGACGGAGGTCTGGCCGGCAGCCGCGTCGAGCGCCTCCCGCAGGCTCGCGACGAACTCGGCCGCGCTCGAGAACCGCTCTGCCGGATCCTTCGCGAGCGCTTGCGTGAGCACCGCGTCGACCTCGGGCGGCAGTTCCGAATTCAGCTCTCGAGCCGAGGGAACCGGAGCGTTGACGTGGGCGGTTGCCTCGGCGGTCGCCGAGTCGCTCGCGTAGGGCCTCGATCCCGTCAGCAGCTCGAAGGCGACGACGCCGAGCGCGTAGCGGTCGACAGCAGAAGTGCTGCGCTCGCCGCGAGCCTGCTCGGGCGCCAGGTAGCCGGCGGTGCCGAGGACGGTGCCCGCGGCCGTCAGGGAGTCGAGCCCGAGGGCGCTGGCGACGCCGAAGTCCGCCACGTGGACCCCTCCGTCCTCGTCGAGCAGGAGGTTCGCCGGCTTCACGTCGCGGTGGATGATCCCCCGCGCGTGAGCGGCGTCCAGCGCCGCCGCGGTCTGCGCCAGCCAGGCGAGCGCGCGACCCGGCCGCTGCTGTCCGTCGTTCGCGATTCGATCTGCGAGAGAGCCGCCGGACAGATACTCCATCACGATGTACGGTCGGTCCCCGTGCTCGCCGACGTCGAAGATCGTGACGGTGTTGGGCGCGTTCGACAGCCGCGCCGCCGCCAGTGCCTCACGCGTGAACCGGCGCCGAAGATCCTCGTCGTCCGCGTAATGCGCCGCGAGCACCTTGATCGCGACGGTCCGCGCCAGGATGCCGTCCTCGGCGCGGTACACCTCGCCCATGCCACCGCGGGCCACGCGTTCCGGGTTCCGGTATCGGGGTGGGAGGGTGTGCGGGTCCGTCACCGAGGTGACCTGCCCAGGGAGGGCAGACCGAAAACCGCCGCAAACGCGGCGAAGGAACGAGGTGAAGGTTCAGTAAAGAAGCCCGGAGTCGAGCAACAGCTTCGGCTAGCCTCGACTGGCGGGGGCGCAACCATGCGGCGAACCTCACTCCTCTTTCTCATCGGTGTCGTGCTCTCCCTGGTGAGTGCGGCATCGACCCGGTCCGGGGGCCTGCCGCCGGCACCGTTTTCCGCGCCGACGACGGTGAGCGCGACGACGCTCTTCGTGAGCGGCCGCGGTTGGGGTCACGGGGTCGGGATGAGCCAGTACGGTGCCCTTGGCTTCGCGGGTGACGGGAGCACCTACGAGGAGATCCTCGCCCACTTCTACCCGGGAACCACGCTCGGCCCAGCGCCTGTCGCGCGTGTGCGCGTACTCCTCCGGGAGCTTCAGACGTCCCTCACAATCTCCTCGCCGGTCGCGGTCCGCGTCCGGGACGTCTTCGGGAAGACCTACGGGCTACCGGCGGGCGCGGTCGAGCTGGGGCCGGCCCTCCAGGTCACACTCAACGGAACCCGAACGCCGCTCGCGGGCCCGATCGTCTTCCTGCCGGGTTCGCGTCCACTCGAGCTGGGGACGCCCTACCGCGGCCAGATCGAGGTGGTGGTCAGCGGCCCACGGGTGAGCGCGGTGAACGCCGTCGGCCTCGAGCAGTACCTGGCCGGAGTGGTGCCGAGGGAGATGCCCGCCGCGTGGCATTCGGAAGCGCTGAGAGCACAGGCTGTGGCTGCGCGTTCCTACGCGCTCGCGCACCGCCTTGCCGGCAAGGGCTTCGACCTCTATCCCGATGTGCGCAGCCAGGTCTACGGCGGCGTCGCGGCCGAGGACGTGCGCGCCACCGCTGCGATCGATTCGACGTCGGGTCAGGTGCTGCTGTACGAGGGCCGGATTGCTGACACGCTCTTCCACTCCACTTCGGGCGGCCGGACGACCACCGCGGCCGAGGTCTTCGGCGGCAAGGACGTCCCGTACCTGATTGCCGTCGACGACCCCTTCAGCTCGCTCTCGCCCGTACACCGGTGGG
>JALYRA010000224.1 GCA_030855545.1 Actinomycetota bacterium
TCGTAGGTGAGGGCGAGAAAGAGCCGCTGCTGGTGGAGCGCCCAGAGTGTCACGTCCCGTGGCGTCGCTCCTCGAGCCTTCGACCCGCCTTGCCAGACGTCGATCGCGGCAGAGAGCCCTGCCGTCGTTCTTTCGAGCGTCGTGGCGAGCTCTGCCGGACGCTCGGGAAGCGGCTTCGATGCGGCCGGCGGTTCGGCGGTCCCGGCGAGCACTGCGAGCGCGAGAACGATCGCTTTCACGCCGCCGAGTGTAGGCGTACTCTCGGTGCGTGAGCCATCCGGAGTTGAAGGACGAGCAGGCGTACGTCGACCGGGCGTACGAGCATCTCGAGCGCATGAGGGAAACCGTCCTCCGCGCAGGCGACGCGGCCGACGGCGAGGTCGCGCAGGCGGCGCTCGACGCGTGGGCGGCGAAGCGGCTCGCGACGTTCGAGGACGCCGAGCGGGGCCTCATGTTCGGTCGGCTCGACTTCGAGGCGGTCGAGCGGGCGCTGTATGTCGGTCGCAGGTGGGTTCACGACGACGAGGGGGAACAGGTCGTCGTCAACTGGCAGGCGCCCGCGGCGCGGCCGTTCTACACCGCGACGCCGCAGGATCCCCAGCGGGTCACGCTCCGCCGGCGCTTTCGGGCGCAGGGGCGCAGGCTGCTCGAGATCGCGGACGAGGCGCTCGACGGCTCGACGCTCGACGGCGCCAGTGTCGGCGACTTCCTGCTCGAGGAGCTGGAACGCAGCCGCGACTCGCACATGCGCGACATCGTCGCCACGATCCAGGGCGACCAGTACCGGTTGATCACCCGCGAGCCCGACCGGCCGCTGGTGATCCAGGGCGGTCCGGGAACGGGAAAGACGGCCGTCGGCCTCCATCGCGCGTCCTGGCTGATCTATACCGAGCGGGAGAAGAACGCCCGCAGCCGCGTCCTCGTCGTCGGCCCGAACCGGACGTTCATGGAGTACGTCTCGCACGTGCTGCCGGCGCTCGGCGAGGGGAGCGTCGAGCAGCTGGCCGTCTCCGAGCTCGTCGCCGGCGTCGAGTCGACGCTCCGCGACAGCTCTGCGGTCGCCCGCCTGAAGGCCGACACCCGGCTCGCGGAGGTGATCGCGCGAGCCGCGGAGCTGAGGCTCGCGTCCGACCCGGAGGAGCTGATCCTGAAGCTCGAGGGCGAGTACATCCGGGTGCGGGTGCGCGAGCAGCAGCGCCTGCTCGAGGAGGTTCGCTCCGGGCACGGGGCGACGGCCGCTGCGCGCGAGCGCTTCCGGATGGGCATCGTCCGCAGCTTCTACTCCGAGTACGCGCGCATCCTCCAGGGCGGTGCGATCCGGGACGGCGAGGAGATCGAGAAGGCGCTGAAGGCGAACGGCTACCTGGCCAGGATCCTCGATCAGTCGTGGCCGGCAGTAACGCCGGAGAAGCTCGTGCGCTCCCTCTTTACCAGCCCGGCCGTCCTTGCCGAGGCGGCCGAGGGGATCCTGGACGAGGCGGAGCAGCAGCTGCTGCGCCGACGCGGCGTGGGGTGGAGCGACGGAGACGTCCCGCTGCTCGACGAGGCCCATGCTCTCGTCGGCAATCCGGCCCGAACTTATGACCATGTGATCGTCGACGAAGCCCAAGACCTCTCCCCGATGCAGTTGCGGATGATCTCGCGGCGCTCCCGCGGCGGCGCGCTGACGCTGCTCGGCGACGTTGCGCAAGGAACGGGTCCGGTGACCTACGCGAGCTGGGGCCAGGTGCTGCCGCATCTGCCGCGCGGCGGTGAAGCGGAGGTCGAGGAGCTGCGCCACGCCTACCGCGTCCCGAGGGAGATCATGGAGCTCGCGCTGCCGCTACTCGACACGATTGCGCCGGACATCGAGCGCCCGCTCGCCTACCGGACGGGCGGCGCCGAGCCGGTCATCCGCCGGGTCGAGGAGCACGTGCTGCTCCGCGAGGCCTACCGCGAGGCCGCGCTCCTCGCGCGCGAGGACGGCCTCGTCGCCCTGATCGTCCCCGACGAGCTGATCGAGCCTGCGCTCGCCCACGAAAACGCCTTTGAAGGGATTCCGCTGCTGACGCCCCGCGCCGCCAAGGGTCTCGAGTTCGACCATGTGATCGTCGTCGAGCCGGCGCTCGTCGCCGAGCACGAGCAGGGCCTGCGCGAGCTCTACGTCGCGCTCACCCGGCCGACGACGACGCTCGTCGTTCTCCACGCGCGTCCGCTCCCGGCCGAGCTGGGCCTCTAGAGTCCGCGTCGTGGCCGACCTCTGGACACCCGGGATGATCGGCCCGCTCGACGATCTCGTAGCGCGGATCCACCGTCGGATCGAGTCATTCGCCGCCGAGCACGAGCTCGAGCAGGCGATGGTCGAGGTCGAGCTTTCAGACGGCGCGCTCCTCCGGCTCGCTTCGCTCTCGCCCGAGCCGGGCTATGGCTTCATCACGCTCGTCCCGCACCCGGAGGACGGCGAGCACCAAGAACTGATCGTTCCGCTCGGCGCCATCCGCCAGCTCACGCTGAGTCGGGCAGAGCCGGAGAGTCCGGTCGGTTTCGCCCTACCCAGCGGATGATTCGCGGCGCCAGGGCGAGCGCGACGATGTCGAACCAGACGTAGCCCGAGGCGACCCCGCTCGGCGGGTTCCCCTGTGGGATGCCGGTGCCGGGAATCGTCACTGCCCACTCCCAGGTGCCGATAGCCGTCCCGTAGAGCTCGAGCCAGGCGACGACGAGGAAGACGCCTGCGTAGATCTCCGGTGCGCGACCCCGAACGAGGTAGACAGCCAGGAGTGCCGCTCCGATCGCGCCGCCGACGTCGCTCCGCGGCAGCACCGTGACGCCCGCGATCCCCCAGGCCAGAACGGCGACGAGCGTCACCCGGACGAGCCAGCCTTGTAACAGTCTGTTACTTGCGCTCGCCGCGAGCGACACCCCGGCGAGGTAGACGAGCCCGTGACACGGCGGCACGAACAAGGGCAGGTTCTCGAGCCGGTAGGTGTAGACGCCCCAGATGATCGAGCCGACGACCTCGGCGCAGGTAGCGACGACGACGACCACGAGCGCCTGGGCACGCAGGATCGGCGGGACCGCTCGCAGCGCCAGGGCGAGCGCGAACCAGGCTGCGAGGCCGAGCACGAGCTGCGCTCTTGCATCGACCTGCGTGTCGATCGCGAGCAGGACTCCGACGAAACCGAGGATCGCGCCCGCCGGTTTCAACGCCGGAACTGGAGCTCGTGCCAGGACGGCACCGGCGCGAGCTCGAGCAGCGCCCGCCCACCGCGCGGCTCCGCGTAGCCGAAGTCGCCGCTCTCCTCGTCCCAGGCCACCTCGAGCAGCCCCTCCTTGACGCGGTGGTCGAGCCAGGCGCCGCGGAAGACGAGCTTGCGCAGCCAGTAGACGAGCGATTCGCCCTCGAGCAGGCCGACGCGCTCCCACTGGCGGACGAGATAGCGGCCGAGCGTGCTTCGCGGCTCGGCGATGCGGCCGTCGGCGGCGAGCTCGACGAGGTCTGCGGTCTCCTCCTCGTCGAGGTCGTTCGACTCGATCAGCCCGAGGCGGACGGCGGCGCCGGTGACCCGCTCCTCGAAGTCGTCGGCGTTGAAGCCGAAGCGGTAGCCGAGGAACTCGACCACGTACTCGTCTCCGGACGCGTAGTTCGCCTCGCTCATCCGCTCGAAGGGTACCCTCGACCCGTGGACAGAAAGCTCACGATTCCGATGATCTTCGTCGTGCTCGCCGTCTGGCTTCTGGGCACGTGGGTGACGAAGTACTCGCTCTCGGAGATGGCGGTCTACACCCCGATCGCGATCGCCGCCCTCGGCGCTCTCGCCGGCGTGATCCTGCTCTGGGTGAAGATCGTCCGCGACTCGTTGCGAGGCCGCGGCACGACCGAGCCCTAACCGTCCTTCTGGGACGTGTCCGGGGTCAGACCCCGTCGTGTGCCGAACGGTCACGGCCGTCTCCGCCACGAAGTCCGCGAATGCAGGGATTTCGCACCGAACAGACGCTGTCCGCTCTGGACGTGACGGGGTCTGACCCCCAGATCTGGCCATTGCTGGCTCGGCATCAGGCGCTGTCCGACGCTGCGCGTACCGTCGATCGCCCATGCATGACGGCTCCTGGACGATCGACCCTTGCGAGTACACGCAGGTGAAAAACCTCGCCGACGCGCTCGAGCTGTCCGAGGTCACGGCGTCGATTCTCGTCCGCCGCGGCTACACAGACGTCGAGGAAGCGCGTGCGTTCGTCCGCGGCGAGATCGAGCCGCACGATCCATTCCTGCTCGGCGACATGGCCGTCGCGGTGGAGCGGATCCGCGCAGCCATCACCGCCGGCAAGCGCATCTGCGTCCACGGCGACTATGACGTCGATGGCATCTGTGCGACTGCGCTGGCCGTCCTTGCCCTGCGGGAGCTCGGAGCGGACGTCGAGTGGCATCTCCCGAGCCGCTTCGAGGAGGGTTACGGCGTCTCGGGCGACACCATCTCGCGTCTTGCCGACGAAGGCTGCGCGCTGCTCATCACCGTGGACTGCGGCATCACCGCGGTCGACGAGGTCGCCGCCGCGAAGGCGCGCGGTCTCGACGTGATCGTCACCGACCATCACCGGCCTCGCCTGGAAGATGGCAGCGCGACGCTCCCGGATTGCCCTGTCGTCGCGACGCGTCCGTCCGACTATCCGTTCCCCGAGCTCTGCGGGACGGGCGTCGTCTGCAAGCTCGTGCAGGCGCTCGGAGTCGACGTCGCGCCGTACCTCGATCTCGTCGCGCTCGCGACGATCGCCGACGTCGTGCCGCTACTCGACGAGAACCGCTCGCTCGCGATCGCCGGCCTGAGGGCGCTCGCCCGAACGCAGCGGCCGGGCTTGCAGGCTCTGATGCGAAACGCCGGCGTCGACCCTGCCGCCGTCGACGCGGCCGCTGTCGGCTTCCGGCTCGCGCCGCGGATCAACGCCGCCGGCCGTCTCGGCCGCCCCGACGCTGCCCTCACGCTGCTGCTCACCACCGACGCCGACGAGGCGAGGCAGCTCGCGAACGAGCTGGAGACGCTGAATCAGGATCGGCAGGCGGTCGAGAACCGGATCCTCCGAGCGGCCATCGCCGAGGTCGAGTCGTGGCCCGAGGCCAAGCGTCGCCGCCGCGGCTATGCGATCTGGGGCGAAGACTGGCACGAAGGCGTCATTGGCATCGTCGCGTCGCGCCTCGTCGAGCGCTTCAACCGCCCGGTGGTGCTGATCGCAGGCACCGACGGCGACTGGAAGGGCTCGGGGCGCTCGCTGCCGGCCTTCGACCTTCACGGCGCGCTCGGCGCCTGCTCGCAGCACCTACGTCGTTTCGGCGGCCACCGCGCCGCCGCCGGTCTCTCGATCGACCCGGCGAACCTCGAAGCGTTCGGTGACGCCTTCGCGGCCCACGCCGATGCCACACTCGTCGAGGACGACCTCGCGCCTGTGACGAAGATCGACGCGATCGTCCCGGGCTCGGCGCTCACGCTGGGCCTCGCGACAGAGCTCGACCGACTTGCGCCGTTCGGGCTCGGGAACCCAGACGTGACATTGCTCGTCCCGGCCTGCGAGGCCGTGCAGCCCGGCGTCGTCGGCGAGGGCAAGCACCTTCGTTTCCGCATCCGCCAGAGCGACCGCGATGCGGGCACGGCGATCGCGTTCGGCTTCGGCGGCCAGCTCGATCGCATGCGCAGGGCCGTTCGCTACGACATCGCCTGCCGGCTGAAGGAGAACCGCTGGAACGGCACGATCGCGCCCCAGCTCGTCGTCCGCCGTCTCTTCGACACGCCCGACGGCTACGAGGAGCTGCGCGCGACATTCGCCGACCTCTGGAAGGCGGGCGAGAGCGCCTGGACGCCGGACGCCCGCAAGATTTTCACCGAGCTCGAGCTCGGCGCCGGCGCGCGACGCCAGCTTTACGACTCGGAGGCGTTCAGGAGCTTGCTGTCAGGAGCCGTGCTCGAGCTGCCACGCGCCGCGTAGGCGTCGGCCGCACCTCGCGCGCAGACTCGTCGAGTGCGACGAGCATTCGTGCGAGCTTGAGCGCCTTGCGCTCCTGTCGGCGGGCTGAGAGAGACACGGACAGCATCTGTTCTCTCCTCTAACGGACACTCCTGCGGGGGAGATTCGGCCGTGGACGCGGCGAGTACCATGTGTCCATGGCAGTCGTCGATGTCGAACGCCATCACCAAGACCTCGTCGACGAGCTGATCGCGGCCGTCGAGGAGTACAACCCGGGCGTCGACAAGGAGCTCCTCGCCCGGGCGTTTCATTACGCCGCCCGCGCGCACGAGGGGCAGGTGCGGAGCTCCGGCGAGCCGTTCGTCCATCACCCGTGGGCGGTCGCGAAGGTCTGCGCCGAGCTCCATCTCGACGAGCAGTCGCTCGCGGCCGCGCTTCTGCACGACGTCGTCGAGGACACCGAGATCGAGCTCGACGAGCTCCGTGCCGAGTTCGGCGACGACATCGCGCAGCTCGTCGAAGGCGTCACCAAGCTGACGCGGACGACCTTCCAGACCCGCGAGCAGTCGGACGCCGAGAACTACCGCAAGATGATCGTCGCGATGGCGCAGGACGTCCGCGTGATCCTGATCAAGCTCGCCGACCGCCTCCACAACATGCGCACGATCGAGTATCAGGGTAAGCAGGCCCAGGTGCGCAAGGCGAAGGAGACGCTCGAGGTCTACGCGCCGCTCGCGCACCGCCTCGGCATCCACGCGATGAAGTGGGAGCTCGAGGACCGGTCGTTCGAGATCCTGCACCCGCGCAAGTACGCCGAGATCAAGACGATGGTCGCGGAGCGCCGCGCCGACCGCGAGGCGGCAGTCGAGCTCGCGGGCGAGGTGCTCGGCGTCGAGCTTGCGAAAGTCGACATCCCCGCCGAGATCGCCGGCCGCGCAAAGCACTTCTACTCGATCTACGACAAGATGGCCAAGAAGGGCCGCGAGTTCAACGAGATCTACGACCTGACCGCGATGCGCGTCACGGTCGAGCGCGCCGGTGACGAGGGGACGCGCGACTGCTACGGGGCCCTCGGCCTGATCCACTCGCTCTGGAAGCCGATGCCCGGGCGCTTCAAGGACTTCATCGCGATGCCGAAGTTCAACCGCTACCGCTCGCTCCATACGACAGTGATCGGACCCGAGGGAACGCCGCTCGAGATCCAGGTCCGAACGCGCGAGATGCACGAGGAGGCGGAGTACGGCATCGCCGCCCACTGGCTCTACAAGCGGGGTAAGGGCAAGACGGACGACGAGTGGCTGACTTGGGTCAAGTCGCTGATGGACTGGCAGCAGGACGAGGCCGACCCGCGCGAGTTCATGAAGACGTTCCGCACCGACCTCTTCGACGACGAGGTCTACGTCTTCACGCCCAAGGGAGAGGTGAAGACGCTGCCGCAGGGCGCGACGCCGATCGACTTCGCCTACGCCGTCCACACGGACGTCGGCCACAAGACCGTCGGCGCGAAGATCAACGGCCGCATCGTCCCGCTCCACTACCGGCTCAAGAACGGCGACTTCGTCGAGATCCTGACGTCGAAGTCCGGTCGCGGGCCGTCACGCGACTGGGTGAGCCTCGCCGCCTCGTCGCGGGCCCGCAACAAGATCCGGCAGTGGTTCCAGCGCGAGACGCGCGGCGAGACCGAAGCGAAGGGCCGCGAGTTGCTCGACAACGCGCTCAAGGCGCAGAACCTCCCCTACCGGAAGCTGCAGGGCTCGGCGGTGCTCGCGCAGGTGATCCGGGAGACCGGCTTCCGCAAGGCGGAGGACTTCTACGTCGCCCTCGGCGCCGGGAAGCTCCAGACCAACCTGATCGTGAACAAGGTGCTGAACCGGCTGAAGACGGAGGAGGTCGCCGAGGAGGCGCTCGTGCCTCTGAAGGCGCCGAAGGCGCGCTCTACGGTCGCCGGCGACACGCTTGGAATCAAGGTGGAGGGGATCGAGGACGTGCTCGTCCGTCTCGCGAAGTGCTGTACGCCGGTCCCGGGCGATCCCATCCTCGGCTACATCTCGCTCGGTCGCGGGATCACGATCCACCGTGACGACTGCCCGAACGCGAAGGCACTGATGCGGAATCCCGAGCGCTTCACGCCGGTCGATTGGGAGGACACCGCAACGACG
>JALYRA010000242.1 GCA_030855545.1 Actinomycetota bacterium
CCACTGCGTAGCGCTCCCTCCGTTCCCGCGGCACGGCTGCCGCGCTTCGAGCGGGTGACGTTCGACGGCCTCGACGCGTCGCAGCGCGCGACGAGACGCTCTTCATCGCGTCCAGAGCAGAGCTCGCCGGCGCCTGGCAGCTCGCGCGGCGGACGCGCCGCCCGAGCCGGGTCACACTCGCGGCCGACGAGGGTCACGGCGCCGCGCTCCTGGCGTCCGAGCGCGTGCGCGACGAGATCCTTCGGTGGCTACGTGAGCGGCTGCGCTGAGTGCCGTGCGGGAGCCCGTCGCCGCCACCGCGCTGACCATGCTTGTCATTGCGGTCCGTGCTGTGCCACACGCGGTAGCCGTGGCCGCCGCCACGCTGGCTGTCGTGCTGCTCGTCTCCGGCCGTCCCGACGCGGCTGCCGCGTCGGCCGTCGCGGCCGTGCTGGCGCTGCGCGTAGTCGCGGGCGTGCGGATGGCAGGTCGGCGATGACCTGTCCCGGGGCCGCCGCCCAGTCACGCCGCGGCGATGCGCGCGACGCTGCGCCGGACCACCTCCGTCGGGATGGCGAACCCGAGGCCTACCGACCCGCGGCTGGGCGTGACAATCTGCGACGCGATGCCGATCACCCGGCCACGGGCGTCGAGCAGCGGCCCGCCGGAGTTCCCCGGATTGAGTGCGGCATCCGTCTGGATGCCCCCGGCGATGCGCTCACCGCTCGGCGCGTGGAGATCGCGGTCGACGGCGGAGACGACGCCTGTGGTGAACGTGCGGCCGATGCCGAGCGGGTTGCCGATCGCCGCGACCTGGTCGCCGACCCGGACCGAACGGGAGTCCGCGAGGGGCAGCGGTCGCAACGAGCTCACCCGGCGCTCGGGGACGACCACCGCGACGTCGGTGTCCTCGTCGGCGCCGCTCACGCGTGCGGCCACGATCGCGTCGTCCGGTCCGACGCGGACCCGGACCGACTCCGCGCCGGCGACGACGTGCGCGTTCGTGACGACCCGCCCCGCACGATCGATCACGAACCCCGAGCCGCTCTGGACGGCTCCCGAGGCCGTGCGGGCCTCGACGAGCACGACGCCGGTGACGCTGCTGGTGTAGACATCGCGCAGGGTCGACGGCCTCGTGTCCTCGCGCCTGATGGCGGCATCGGCCTCGGCGGCAGGGACGCCGCTGCCCGGAGCGGCCGGCGAGCGGTCCAGGAGCTGCACCGTCCCACCGCCCAGCACGACCAGGAGGCCACCGATCAGGCCGGCGCGGACGCCCGGGTGCAAGAGGCCTGCGCCGCGTCGTCTGCGGGACGGACGAGCGGACTCGCCCGGCGGCCAGTCCGAGCCGCCGTCCAGCTCGGTGGCCATGGTGTTCTGCGATCGATCTCGGTCCTCGGACACGTGGGTCTCCTTGCGCTGGCTCTCGAGAAGAAGAGTCGCCGAGCCGCCCCGAGGATTCACGCCCGCCCGCCCGCGAACCCCGCGGCGCCCTCGCGGGGTCGAAGCACACGACCCCGACGAAAGGCAGCAGATGGACTCCGTGACCCCCGTGACCGACGAGACGTTCGACGAGGAGGTGCGCAATGCCGAGGTGCCCGTGCTCGTCGACTATTGGGCGTCCTGGTGCGCGCCGTGCCGCGCGATGGCGCCGATCGTCGAGTCGCTGGCCGACGAGAACGCAGGCGACATCAAGATCGTGAAGGTCGACGTCGACCGCGAGCCGCTGCTCGCCGATGCCGCCGGCGTCGAGGGCCTGCCGACGCTCGTGCTGTACCAGGGCGGACGGGAGGTGCGCCGGCTCGTAGGCGCTCGCCCGAAGCACGTGCTCGAGATGGAGCTGGGTCTCGCGGACGGAGTCGACGCGGCGGCGTGAGGGGCCGGGCGAGGGCTCCGGCTCCTGGAGTCGTCCGGCGCGCACCTCCACGCGCGCGCCCAGCCGCACCTGAGCACCGCGCGGGCAAGGCCGGTGAGGCATGAGAGGTCGAGTGGCCGAAACGGTTCATGCCGGTCTGCGCGAACCGCCGCGGGCGGAAGGCCGTTCCAACTCTCATGAGACCCGGCGCGCCGACCGTGACCGTCTACACGCTGAGGGGTTGCGTGCACTGTGTGCGCGCTCGCCGGCGTCTTCGCCGCCATCGTGCGACGTTCACCGAGCTGCGCGGCGACGGCGAGCCCGGGTTTCGCCGGAGGCTGGTGGGACTCACCGGCTCCGCGACCGTCCCGCAGGTCGTCATGGGCGGCGAGCCGGTCGGCGGCGCCGACGACCTCGCGCACCTGGACCGCCGGGGCGTCCTCGCGCCGCTCCTGGAGGGCCGGCCCTTTCCTCATCCCGTCGTGCGTCGCACGGCCGCTCCATGGCGGTTCGACGTCGAGCTCCGGGGCGCCGACGGCCGCACGATCCGGACCGAGGTCGCCGGAGTCGCCCGCAAGGAGGCGATCCGTGTGGCGGAGGAGCTCACCCGCCGGGCCGGCCCGCGACACGGCGAATCCTCGCGCCCGCGCCGCGGGTCGAAGGCTCGATGAAACCGCCGCGACCGACCATCTGGTGTCGCGGTTGTTGCGCTGGCCGCTCGCGGTGACGCTGCTTGCACCGAGAGCGAGCCTCGCGACGGGGCCGCAGGCGAGAGTCGACCGTGCGCGCTGCGCGCTGCGCGCGCGCATCCTCGAGGAGGTCGCGGCGCGCCGCGCCCTCGGTGCGAGCGGTCAGAGCGACGTCGTGGCACTCCTGCTCGCGCACGGCGATGTCTCCGATGCCGACCTCGCCGACGAGCTTGCGGCGATGCTGCTCGTCGGACACGAGACGACGGCTGCGGGGATGGCGTGGGCGCTCGATCTCCTCGCCCGTCACCCTGCCGTTCAGGAGCGCCTAGGGCGCGACCTGGCCGCTGGCGAGGAGCGCTACCTGGAGGCCGTCGTACGCGAGGCGCTACGGCTGCGCCCTCCCGTCATCGACGTCGTCCGACAGCTCGCGCGCCCGGCGGTGCTCGACCGCTGGCGCCTTCCGGTCGGGACGCTGCTCATGGCGGTGCCCGCGCTCGTACACCGCCGCGCCGACCTCTACCCCGACCAGGGCGCGTTCCGCCCGGAGCGTTTCCTCGGAGTCCGCCCGCGCACGTACGAGTGGATCCCGTTCGGTGGCGGCGTCCGCCGCTGCCTGGGCGCGCCGCTTGCCGAGCTCGAGATGCGGCGGCTCATCGGAGCCGTCGTCCGCGCGCGCACGCTCCAGAGC
>JALYRA010000249.1 GCA_030855545.1 Actinomycetota bacterium
CCGGGAACACCTGGAAGCTCGTCGGGGTCGGCACCGTCCGCAACCCCACCGGGCCCGGTAGCGAGCCCTTGGTTCGCACCGTCAGCGGTCGGGCGGCGCTCGGATCCGCGACACGCGGGACCGCGAACAACGCGGTCTGGAACTACGTCTACGTCGACGACCCGACCGCCACCACCACGCTCGGTAACTCCGTCGATGTCAACATCCCGCTCTACGTGCGCGGCAATCTCGTGCTCGCGAACAGCGCCCAGGTGTCGGGCTACGCGCTCCAGGTCGGTGGCACGCTCGAGTTTCGGAACACCGCGCACGTCGGCACCGTCGACGCGCCGATCCACGAGGCCCACATCGGCGGTGGCTGCCGCATCGGCTCCAGCGGCTCCTTCACGAGCCCGTGTAGCCCAACGCAGCGCGTCCACGCGACGATCTCCGATGCGACCCCGACACAGTTCGTCAAGCCCGAGGTGGACATGGCCGGGTGGTACTACAACGCCCAGCCGGGGCCGCGGCATCCGTGCACGGTCGGCAGCTTCCCGGGCGGCTTCGACAACGACGCGACACCGAACACCAGCCGCACGGCGGTCAACCTGACGCCGAATGCGGGCTACGACTGCCGCGTCTACGACGACGCCGGCAACCTCCTCGGCCAGGTCACGTGGGTACCCGGCTCGCCGGGCACGTTGACGATCGCCGGGACGATCTACTTCGACGGGCCTGTGGAGTTCAGGCAGTACAACAACGCGGTTTACAGCGGCCGGGGGACGATCTATGCCGCAGGCGACATCGTCTTCGCCAACCAGTCCACGCTCTGCGGCGCCGCCGGCTGCGACGCCACTTGGGATCCGCAGCAGAACCTGCTCGCGTTCGTCTCGGGCGGCAGCGTCCGCGTCGGACAGCAGTCGAACTTCCAGGGCGCGATCTACGCCGTCCTCGACTACTCCGAGGAGAACAACTCCACCTTCTGGGGCCCGATCATCGCCCGGCGCGTCTCGCTCGCGAACTCAACTGTCAACCACTACGTGCCGATAGGAACTCTGATGCCCGGGATGCCTGCGAGCTATGAGGACGTCGTCACGATCACCAACGAGCCCGGCAGCTGGGGCTAGGCGATGAGCTTCGCCCTGGCCGCGGCGGCCTTCGCGCCCGGTCTCGCCATCGGCAGCTTCCTCAACGTCGTCGCCGCGCGGGTGCCGCTGAAGCGCTCGATCGTGAGCCCTGGCTCCGCCTGCATGAGCTGCGGGCACGAGCTCGGGTGGTACGAGAACATCCCTGTCGTCTCCTGGCTCGCGCTGCGCGGCAAGTGCAAGGGCTGCGGGGACAGGATCGGCGCCGTCTACCCGGCCGTGGAGCTCCTCACAGCGCTCCTGATCGCCGCGTCGTTTCTCGCCTTCGGCTGGTCGGGCATGTCCTTCGTCGCAGCGTTCTTCTGCGCGACGCTCGTCGCCGTCTCGGCGACCGATCTCTCACACCGGATCGTCCCGAACGTGGTCGTCCTACCGGCGGCCGTCATCGTGCTCGTCGCGATGACCGTGCTCGAACCGAGCGCGGAGTGGGCGCTCGGCGCTTTCGGCGCATCGCTTTTCCTCTTCCTCGCCGCACTCGCGTATCCGAAAGGAATGGGCATGGGCGACGTCAAGCTGGCGCTCCTGCTCGGCGCGATGCTCGGGCGACATGTTCCCGTCGCGCTGATGCTCGGGATGATCGCGGCGCTCGTTCCGTCGATCGTCCTCCTTGTCCGCCACGGCAAGGCCGCCCGAAAGATGGGCATTCCCTTCGCGCCGTTCCTCTCCCTCGGGGGCCTCGCCGCGCTCTTCTTCGGCGGCGAGCTGCTGGACGCGTACCTCAACCTCTTCTAGGCGTTCTCCCCCTCACCTGACGCAAGCGGTCAAGTGATGGTTCGCACCTGCCGATAACTCGAACGAGGGATATGGACAGCGAGCGCCCACCGATTCTGCGCACGGTCGGCACGACCGGCGACACCGCCGCGAGCGGCGCGCAGCCGCTTGCGTCCGGGATGGCGATCAACATGATGGCGGAGCTCGTCGTCGACCTGCTCTCGGCGACCGGGCTCGTTGCACCCGACAAGCTCGCGCTCGTGCGCGGCCGTGCCGGTCAGGGCTCCCTCGCGCAGGCGATCGTCGACGAGGGCGTCGCGCCGCCCGAGGGCATCGCTCGTTCGCTCGCCGTCCGGTACCAGATTTCGCTCGTCGACCTCGCGCTCGCGGGCGTCGACAAGGGCGCGGCCCAGCAGGTTCCGCTCCACGTCCTCGAGCGTGTCGTCGCGATCCCGTACGCGCTCGAAGGCGATACGCTCAGGATCGCCGTCGCCGACCCGGGCAACCTGCATGGGATCGACGAGCTGCGGCTCGCGACGCGTTTCACGCTCGATCTCGGTGTCGCGTCGAGCGAGGACATCCTCGCGGAGCTGCGCCGGATGGCCCGCGCGTCCGAGGCGTTCGGAACGCGCGCCGTCCTCGACGAGGTCGAGGAGGAGCTCGGCGCCAGTGAGGAGGACGGCGACGACCTCGAGGCCGAGGACGGCGTCTCCGATGCGCCGCTTGTCCGCCTCGTCAACTCGATCATCTTCCAGGCCGCCGAGGATGGAGCCTCCGACGTCCACTTCGAGCCGCAGGAGGACGCTCTCGTCGTCCGCTTCCGGGTCGACGGCGTGCTCCAGGAGGTACAGCGGATCCCCAAGCGGATGACGCCGGGAGTGACGACGCGCCTCAAGGTTCTCGCCAAGCTCGACATCGCCGAGCGGCGCAAGCCGCAGGACGGCCGCATCTCGCTGAACGCCGCCGCCGCCGGCCGCACGCTCGACATCCGCGTCGCCACCCTGCCGACCGTCGAGGGCGAGAAGGTCGTCATGCGCCTCCTCGACAAGTCGCGCCGCGCTCCGACGCTCCAGGAGCTCGGGCTCTCGGACGAGATGCGCGACCGCCTCGCCGAGATCATCGCGAGGCCGACCGGCGCCCTGCTCGTGACGGGGCCGACCGGCTCCGGTAAGTCGACGACCCTCTACGCCGGCCTGACCACGATCAACCGGCCCGAGATCAACATCATCACCGTCGAGGATCCGGTCGAGTACCGGCTCGCCGGCGTGAACCAGGTGCAGATCAACGTCCGCGCCGGTCTCACCTTCGCCTCGGCGCTCCGCTCGATCCTGCGTTCCGACCCGGACGTGGTGATGGTCGGCGAGATCCGCGACGGCGAAACCGCCAAGATCTCGATCGAGGCCGCACTTACCGGTCACTTCGTCCTCTCGACCTTGCACACGAACGACGCGCCGAGCGCGATCACGCGCCTGAACGAGATGGGCGTCGAGCCCTTTCTCACAGGCGCCGCCGTCACCGGCGTGATCGCCCAGCGGCTCGCGCGCAAGCTCTGCACCCACTGCTGCGAGATGTACCAGCCTTCGGTGGACGAGTTGCTGCAGTCGCGCGTCGCGCCGGATGTGGCGCTCGCCTCTGACGGCATGGCCTTCTACCGCAAGCGCGGCTGCCCCCGCTGCAACCAGACGGGCTACAAGGGCCGAGTCGGCGTCTATCAGCTGCTGACGATGAACGAGTCGATCGCGCAGCTCGCGGTCGCCCGGGCGAGCCGCGAGGAGGTCGAGCGCGCCGCCATGGACAACGGCATGCGGTCGCTCTGGGACGACGGACTGTCGAAGGTCGCCGCCGGCCTGACCTCGATCGAAGAGCTCGCCCGCGTCCTCGTCTAGCGAGGCACGAGAACGCGCCGAGGGACGGAGCTTTGTGTTCCTGTAACACAAGCAGCGTTTCTTTTCGATTTCGGCACAAACGAGCCGGTACCCGCGGGCATCCTCTGAAGGTGCGGTTCGCGCTCTCTCCGAACGACCCGCGGGTCGCCGTCCTCGTCTCCGCCCTCGATGTGGAGGACGCTCCGATGGCGGAGACGTGGCGCCAGGTCTCCGTCGCCGCGGAACGGCTCGGACTGACGCGTCCGAGCTACCAGCACGTCCGTAGGCTCGTGCGCATCGAGCAGAGGCGCCGAGAGCTCCAGCGCGCCGGGCGCGCCGTGCTCGGCAGGGCCGCGACGGCGCTGGCTGCCGGCAGAGTCCCGAGCGGGGTGTCGACCCTCGAGCGGCTGCGAGAGCTTCAGGGGCGCGAGGAGCTTGTGTTACAGGAACACAAGGCGTTCGGGCGGGGCGGCGGGTGGGGTCGAGAGGCGGCCGGTGGTGCTACTGAGCCTGGACGTCGCAGCCGAGCACCATGAGCGCCTCGACGGCCTCGGTGACGAACTGCGTTGCCTGAGCGGGATTCGCGAACGTGTACGGACCGGGGCGGAGCGCCTCGCTGCCATTCTGGCTGCCGGCCGGGAAGACCTGGGCCTCGACGACACAGGAGTCACCGTGGTCGACGGCGCGCAGCACCGCGACCGACCGGCCGTCCTTGCGGGCGTGCCGCACGAACATCTCCGTCTGGACTGCGGCGCCGACGCTCATCGGGCTGCGTTCGCGGCCGCTTGGGCCACCGTTTCGCGGTCGACGAACCCTGCCAGTTCGACAGCGACCTCGCCGGAGCGCCTGAGGACGAGCACGCTCGGATCCTGGACGACGTCGAGCTTCGCGAGCAGCTTTCGCGCGACGTCCTCGTTCAGGACGTTCAACGCCAGGAAGCCGGCGCCGCCGAGCTTCGCACCCGCCTGAGCTTCCATCGCTGCGAGCTCGTCGACCTTTGCCCCGGGGACGACGAGCGAGACGACGACGACCTCGTGCCGCCGTAGCGCTCGGTCTACCGAGAGGGGAAAGCCGGTCGCCGGCACGACGGGATTGAGAGGCTTCGGTTTCGTTGCCGGCTTCACGACCGGGACGCTCGCCGCTGCCTTCGCCGGCTGAGCCTTGACGGGCGCGGCCTTGGCGAGCTTGGCTGCGGGCTTCGGGTTCGCGGCCTTGACCGGGAGCGCGCTCGCCGCGGCGACGGGGATCGCCGCCGCCTCGTCGCTCGGCCCCAGCATGCGCATCGCGAGCATGCCGGCGACTCCGACGAGGACGATAAGGATCGCGAAGATCCGGACGGGCGGGCTGATCTTCTCCATCTCACTCTCCTTATCGGCAGCGGGGGCAACGGTCTGTAGCCCGAGAACGACGAAGGGCGCGGTTTCCCGCGCCCTTCGCGTCAATCAGATGGAACTCACGCTTACGGGCAGCTGCCCAGCGTGATCACGCCGTTGACGGTCGGAGCCGCCATGCCGAGCGCGTAGTAGTACTCGAACCCGGTGCCGTCGGCACCCGACTCGACGCAGTACGACGAGACCGTGAGGGTCGCCCCCGGGATGCGGAGCGTCGGCGAGATACCGGCGTCGATGTCGTCGAGCTCGGACAGGACCATGCCCTGATAGCCGCTCGTCGCAGCCAGCAGGTCGGCGTCGGTCGCGACGCCGGTGTTGTCGCCGGAGTACGTCTCGATCGCCGGGATCGAGGCGCGCAGGTTGGCCTGGTTCGATGCCCGCGTCGCGCGGTCACGGAAGCCGAGGTACGACGGCACTGCAATCGCGAGCAGGATGCCGATGATGATGATGACGACCAGGAGCTCGATCAGGGTGAAGCCCT
>JALYRA010000272.1 GCA_030855545.1 Actinomycetota bacterium
GCTCGCCGCACTGGGGCGGGGAGGACTCGAGGATCGCCTGGCAGAGCCGCAGCTCGCCGTCGCGCTCGATCAGGTAGCCGCGCACGAGCAGCGGGCCGTCGAGGTCGGAGTCGAGCGCCTCCTGGACCGACAGGCCGCCGCCGGCGATCGGCGCGCCCGCAGAGGGCGCGGGCTGCGGTTGCGCAGCATCGCCTTCGCCACCGTCGTCGCCGCCGCAGGCGGCCAGGGCCAGCACCGAGAGCAGGAGCGCGAGTCGCATGCCCTCTCTACGTTCCCGCAGCCGGCGTTGTCACACCGAGCGGCTCGATCCGGTCGTCCACGATGGTCCAGCCGGCGAGCGTGTCGCCGCCGAGCGAGAGGATCAGGTAGGGCTTGCCCTGCCAGAGCCCGATGTTCTCGACGTCGGTGCGCGACGGGCGCGGCGGCGAGGAGAGGTGCGAGTGGAAGACGGCCAGGTCGAAGCCCTCGTCCTCGAGAAACCAGGTCTCCGGCGGCACCTCGAGCTCGAAGCGGTACGGCGAGGCGGCGGCGTTGACGCCGCGGACATAGCGCTCGGCGACGCCGTCCTTCAGCACCACGAGCCCGCAGGCCTCGTTCGGCGCCTCTTCCTCGGCATGCGCGTGCAGCTCCGCGCGGATCGCGGCGGGGATCACCACCAGACGGCCCGCTCCATCGACTGCTCGACGTCGTCCGCCTCCCAGAAGTCGGCCGAGAGGTACTTCCAGCCGCCGTCGGCGAGGATGCAGACGACGACGCCCTCCTCGAGCTCGCCGGCCAGCTTGCGCGCGACGTGCGCGACCGCCCCCGCGGAGACGCCCCCGAAGACTCCCTCGGTGTCGAGCAGGTCGCGCAGCCCGCGCACCGACTCCTCGTTCGTGACGAGGAGTTTCCGGTCGAGCTTGGAGACGTCGAGGATCGGCGGGACGTAGCCGTCCTCGAGCGAGCGCAGGCCCATCACCGCCTCGCCGGGCAGTGGCTCGGCGGCAGCGACGACGACGTCCGGGAAGCTCTCGCGCAGGCGCGCGCCGGCGCCCATCAGCGTGCCGCCCGTGCCGAGGCCGGCGACGAGCACGTCGACGCGGTCGAGCGCGTCCGCGATCTCGGCGCCCGTGCCCTCGTAGTGGGCGCGCGGGTTCGACTCGTTCGCGTACTGGAACGGCATGAAGAGAGACGGATCGCGCTCCGCGAGCTCGAGCGCGAGCCGGACGGCGCCGTTCGATCCCTGCTCGCCCGGCGACTCGACGATCTCGGCGCCGTAGAGGGTCAGCAGCCGCCGGCGCTCCTCCGTCGCGTTCTCCGGCATGACGCACGTGAGCGGATAGCCCTTCAGCTTGGCGACGAGCGCGAGCGAGATGCCGGTGTTGCCGCTCGTGGGTTCGAGCAGCCGGCGGCCGGGTTCGAGCTCGCCCGAAGCCTCGGCCGCCCCGATCATCGCCTTCGCGACGCGGTCCTTCGTCGAGCCGGTCGGGTTCTGGCCCTCGAGCTTCGCGTAGACCTTGACCGGCCCCGGCGCGAAGCGGGAAAGCTCGACGAGAGGAGTGTTCCCGACGAGGTCGAGGACGCTTGCTGCCGGTGGGTTAGCGCCCACCGGCCATGGCCGGCAGGAGAATCACGTTGCTGCCGTTCACGTGCGTCTCGAGTCCGTCGAGCGTGCGGACGTCCTCGCCGCCGACGTAGACGTTCACGAACGGTGCGAGCACGCCGTCCTCGAAGAGCTGTGCCTCGAGCGCCGGGTACCGGTCGGAGAGGTCTTCGAGCACCTCGCGCACCGTCTCGCCCTCGCCGACCAGCTCGCGCGCGCCGCCGACCTCGTTCCGCAGAGTCGGGGGAATCCGCACCTTCGTCATGCGCGCGCTCCCGCACAGAACTCGACGTAGTCCACGTACTCCGTGATCGTCGGCTGCTCACCGCAGACGGGACAGGCCGGATCGCGCTGGACGCTGACCTCGTCCACGGTCGTGCCAAGCGCGTCGAGGAGGAGCAGACGCCCCTGGAGGCTGACGCCGATCCCGAGCAGGAGCTTCAGCGCTTCGTTCGCCTGGAGCGAGCCGACGATCCCGGGCAGGACGCCGAGAACGCCGCCTTCGGCGCAGCTCGGAGCGAGCTCCGGCGGCGGCGGCGTGGGGAAGAGGCACCGGTAGCACGGGCCTACGCGGGGGTTGAAGACGGTGACCTGGCCCTCGAAGCGGTAGATCGAGCCATGCACGACGGGGATCCCGTGCCAGACCGACGCGTCGTTGACGAGGTAGCGCGTCGGGAAGTTGTCGGCGCCGTCGACGATCACGTCCCAGCCCTCGCCGAGAATGCGCTCGACGTTCTCGGAGGTCAGCCGCTCCTCGTAGGTCTTGACGGCGACGTCCGGATTGAGCGCCTCAAGCGTCCGCCTGGCGGAGGCGACCTTCGGCTCACCGAGCGAGTCGGTCGAGTGGACGATCTGGCGCTGGAGATTCGAGTCGTCGACGACGTCCGCGTCGACGATGCCGAGCGTGCCCACGCCGGCTGCGGCGAGATACAGCGATGCCGGCGAGCCGAGCCCGCCGGCGCCGATCAGCAGCACGCGGCCGTTGAGCAGGCGCTCCTGCCCGGCCTCTCCCACCTCGGGGATCAGCAGGTGCCGCGAGTAACGGCGGCGCTGGTCGGGCGTGAGGCTGCGCGGCGTCTCGACCGGAAAGCCGTTCCGCTTCCAGTCGGTGAACCCGCCGGTGAGCGAGACGACGTTCTGGTAACCGAGCTCGCCGAGCGCTTTCGCTGCGAATGCGGAGCGGGAGCCGCCAGAGCAGTAGAGAACGAGCTCGGTCTGCCGGTCGGGAAGGAGGCCCTCGATGCGAGATTCGAGTTGACCGCGAGGAACGTGGATCGCGCCAGGGACGGTTCCTTCGTCCCACTCGTCGCGCTCGCGCACGTCGACGAAGACCGCCGAGCCGTGGCGTTCGCGTGCCTCGCCGGCACTGCGTTCGTCGATCTCGCCGCGAACCTGGGCGAGCAATTCCCGGTAGGTCGCCATCTCTCTCGTAAACGATACGCGCGGCGCTGTTCTTCCCGCCTCGAGTCGCCGCTACGCTGACCGCGTGTCTCCGCGTGCTCGCACGGCGCTGATCGTCGGCGCCGTCGCCGTGGCCGCAGCAATCGCTGTCGCCGGCGCGGCGACGCTGGGCGCAGAGCGTGCCGATTCGCCGGAGGCGCGCACGCCGGCTCCGGAGCCACGTCCCGGTTCCCCTCCGTTCGCGCTCGCGCTGGGCTTTCGCGACGATGTCGAGGCGAGGGCGCTGCGCGAGGCCGCGAGCCTGTACGACGAGGGAAAGGTGGAGGAGGCGCGCGCGGTCTTCCTGCGCCACGACTCCCTCGAGGCGAAGCTTGGCGCTGCCTTCGCGGCCTGGCCCGCGAGCAAGGACCGGATCGAGCAGATCGGCGCCCTCTATCCCCGCAGCGCGCTGGTTCAGCTCCACGTCGGGCTGGCGCGACTGTGGGCCGGCGTTGGCGGCGCCGAGAGCGCGTGGCGCGAGGCCCGCGACGTCGAGCCGGACACGCCGTACGCAATCAGGGCGAACGACCTCCTCCATCCCGGGTTCGCGCCCGGCCAGCCAACCTTCGTGCCGAGCTTCGCGTACTCGATCGAGGGTGTCACCGCGCAGGAGCAGTTCGAGTCGCTGCGCGATCGAGCAGACCTCCGTGGCCGCCTGCTCCACGGCGTCTTTCTCCAGCGGCTCGAACGTCCGGTGTCGGCGCGGCGCGCTTTCGCTGCGGCGCTCGCGCGCGCGCCGGCCGATGTCGACGCCCTGGTCGCCGAGGCCGTCGGACGCTACGACAAGGGCAATCCGAGCGCCGCTTTCTCACGTCTCGGGCCGCTCAGCCGGCGGTTTCCCGAGGCCGCCACGGTTCGATTGCACCTTGGTCTGCTGCTTCTCTGGCAGAAGGATGTCGACGAAGGGAAACGGCAGTTCGAGCTGGCCCGGACGGCCGAACCCGGGAGCATCGCCGCGCGCGAAGCTGGCCGTTTCCTGGACGAGCTCGAGAGCGCCGGGACCGGGTGACCGAAAGATAGGCCGTATGGCCCATGGCGCTCGTCCGGGCCTTCTGGCAAGCTTCCGCAGCTTTGCTAGGAGAGTGTTGCGATTCATCAGAATCGGGACTACTCTGAGAGCGCGATCGGAGGGGGAGCCGAAGTGAGCGCAGGGGGAACCACCACAACCGTCGGTCCACAGGCGACCGATGTTCTTGCCGGCAAGGAGGCGCGAGCGCTTCTCGAAGCCGGCAAGCTGACCGGCAAGCTGCTTGCCGACGATGTCGCGAGCGCGCTCGACGAGCTCGACCTCGAGCCGGCGCAGATCGACGAGTTCTACGCGGCGCTCGAGGAGGCCCAGGTCGAGGTCGTGGAGCGGGAGGACGAGCCCGAAGCGGAGATCGAGGTGCGTGAGGTCTCGACCGACACGCTTCAGCTCTTCCTCAAGGACATCGGCAAAGTGCCGCTCTTGACCGCGGCACAGGAGGTCGAGCTGGCGAAGCGGATCGAGCGTGGCGAGCACGCAGCCAAGCAGGAGATGGTGGAGGCGAACCTCCGGCTCGTTGTCTCGATCGCGAAGCGCTATCGCAACCAGGGGCTTCCCTTCCTCGATCTGATTCAGGAGGGAACGATCGGACTCGTTCGCGCCGCCGAAAAGTTCGACCACCGCAAGGGCTTCAAGTTCTCGACGTACGCGACGTGGTGGATCCGCCAGGCGGTCGCGCGCGCGCTCGCCGACAAGGCGCGGACGATTCGAATGCCCGTGCACGTCGTCGAGAAGCTGAACAAGATCGTCCGCACCGAGCGTGCGCTGCGCGCCAAGCTCGGTCGCGAGCCGAACGTGGAGGAGATCGGCATCGAGCTCGACCTGCACCCCGAGGAGATCGAGCAGATCCGCCGCAGCGCGCAGACGCCGATCTCGCTCGAGAAGCCCGTCGGCGACGAGGACGAGTCGGAGTTCGGGCACTTCCTCACCGACGCGACCGCGCCGTTGCCGGACGAGATGGCTGAGGAGACGCTTCGCAACGAGGCGCTCCGCTCGATCCTGAAGTCGCTTTCGCAGCGCGAGCGGCGGGTGCTCGAGTTGCGGTACGGGCTCGGCGGCGAGCAGCCCCGGACGCTCGACGAGGTCGGCCGCGCGTTCAGCGTCACCCGCGAGCGGATCAGGCAGATCGAGAACCAGGGTCTGAAGAAGCTTCGGGCGCTGGCGCTTGCCGCACAGCTCCGAGACGTTGCGTAACTAGTATCGCCGCGTGACCGCGATCGATCCCGTCTGGCTCGACGAGCTGCGCGAGCTGCTGCGCATTCCCTCCGTCAGCGCCGACCCGGCGCACAAGGCGGACGTGGTGACAGCAGCCGAGTGGGTCGCGGACAAGGTGCGCCGAAGCGGCGGCGAGGCCGAACTCGTTCCGTACGGCGAGCGACCGATGGTGGTCGGTGAGATCCGCGCGTCGAACGGCGCCGAGAGCGCGCCGACGATCCTCTGCTACGGGCACTTCGACGTGCAGCCCCCGGCGCCGCTCGACCTCTGGGAGTCTGACCCCTTCGAGGCGACGATCCGCGACGAGTGGCTTTACGCGCGCGGCGTCGCGGACGACAAGGGCCAGCTCTGGATGCTGCTGCACGCCGCTGGACTGCTCGCCGCGGAGAGCGCGCTTCCCGTCAACATCCGCATCGTGTCGGACGGCGAGGAGGAGGTTGGCGGCCAATCGATCGTCGAGTTTCTCGAGCGGGACGAGCGCGGCGCCGACGCCTGTGTGATCTTCGACGGCGGCATGGAGAACCGCAACCTACCTGCGATCTCGATCGCCACCCGCGGGCTTGCCGCCTTCAACATCCGCGTCCGTACGGGCGCTCGCGATCTCCATTCCGGGATGTATGGCAACGCGGCGATGAACGCGATCCATGCGCTCAACCACACCCTCACCGGAATCCTTGCGCGGGACGGCCGTGTTCCCGACGCGCTGCGGGCCGGGATCGCTCCCGTCACGGATGAGGAGCGGGCCGGCTGGGATGCGCAGCCGGCCGGCGCGGACGTGCTGCGCGAGGCGGGCGCCGTTCCGTACGACCCGAAGGCGGCCGACGAGTTCTATCTGCGCACGACCGCAGAGACCTCGGTCGAGGTCAACGGCATTCTCGGCGGCAAGCCTGGACTGAAGAACACGACCGTCGTCTCAGAGGCGCAGGCGAACTTCACGGTGCGCCTTGCGCCTGGTCAGGACCCGAAGGTCGTCGCGCCCGAGGTCGAGCGGCTGCTCCGGGAGGCCGCGCCCGAGGGGGCCACGATCGAGATCGAAGAGCTTCCCGGCTCGACGCGCCCCGGCCTCGTCGATGCGAACGCGCCGGTGATCAAGATCGGGCAGGACGCGTTCGAGCACGCCTTCGGGATCAGGCCGATCCTGACGCGCTCGGGAGGGACGCTCCCGATCATGCCGGCGCTCGCCGACAAGGGCATCCCAACGATCCTCACCGGCTTCGCGCTTCCCGAGAGCAATGTCCACTCGCCGAACGAGCGGATGCTCGTCGAGTTCTTCCCCCGGGGCGTCGACACCATCCGCGAGCTCTACACACGCCTTGGCGAGCTCTAAGCACCCGGTGCTCAAAGCGGAGTTCGTCACGCCGCTCGCGGCCGAGCTCGCCGGCGACGTGCTCGAGCGCTTCCTGCGGTACGTCCGCATCGACACGCAGTCGGCGCACGGCGTCGCAACCTCGCCCACGACGGAGAAGCAGCTCGACCTCGCGCGCCTGCTGCGCGACGAGCTGGACGAGATCGGGCTCGACGATGTCAGGCTGGACGAGTTCGGCTACGTCTACGGGTCTCTGCCGGGGAAGGACTCCGCGCCCGCGATCGGCTACATCGCCCACGTCGACACCTCGCCCGACGTGACCGCGACGGGCGTCAATCCGCAGTTGCACGAGCGCTACGACGGTGGCCGGATCGAGCTCGCGAACGAGGGTGTCGTGCTCGATCCGGAGGAGCTCCCGGCGCTCGCGGGCAAGCTCGGCCACGACATCGTCACGACCGACGGCAGCACGCTGCTTGGCGCCGACGACAAGGCCGGCGTGGCGGAGATCGTCGCTGCGGTCGCGTATCTCAAGCAGCATCCCGAGCTCGACTACGCGCCGATCCGCGTCTGCTTCACGGTCGACGAGGAGGTCGCCGGTGGCGCCGACCACCTCGACCTCGACCGGTTCGGCGCGAAGTACGCGTACACGCTCGACGGCTCCGAGATCGGCGAGATCGAGGCCGAGACGTTCAACGCGTCGAAGGTGGTCGTCACCATCCGCGGCCGTTCGACGCATCCGGGTACGGCGAAGGGCCAGCTCGTGAACGCCGTCAAGCTCGCCGCGGACTTCGTCGCCGCATTCCCGCGCGACGGGCTCTCGCCCGAGACGACCGAGGAGCGCGAGGGATTCGTCCACCCGAACATGGTTTCCGGGGGCGCCGAGACGACGCTCGTCGAGCTGATCGTCCGCGACCACGACTCCGCCAAGATGGACGAGCACCTGGCGTTGATCCGCCGGCTGGCGGACGAGGTGTGCGAGCGCGAGCCGCGAGCGTCGGTGGAGATCGAGGTCGAGGAGCAGTACCGGAACATGGGCGAGGTGATCGACCGTTTTCCCGAGGTGATGGAGGCCGCCGAGGAGGCGGTGCGGCGGATCGGAGTCGAGCCGGCGCTCTCGATCATCCGCGGCGGCACCGACGGCGCCCGGCTCTCACACCGCGGGCTGCCGACGCCGAACCTCTTCACCGGCGGCTCGGAGTACCACTCGCGCCGTGAGTGGGCGAGCGTTCAGGACATGGCCGCGGCAGCCGCGATGCTCGTCGAGCTCGCCCAGGTCTGGGCCGAGCGCGCCGACTGACGAACCTCGCGGCTCAGCCGTCCCAGGGAGGCGGGTTGTGTAGCCAGCGGCCACCGACCATCGTGGCGACGACCTGGAGATCGGGCAGCTCCTCCGGCGGGACGTCGAACGGGTCGCGGTCGAGGACGACGAGATCGGCGAGGAGGCCGGGAAGGAGGCGGCCGCGGCGGCGCTCGTCGTGGGAGAGCCAGGTCGGTGCGACGCAGGTCGCGTGTAACGCCTGCTCCACCGACAGCGCTTCCTCCGGTCGCCACGCCGGCCGCTCGTCGATCGAGCGCAGCACTCCCGCGGCAATCCCCGCGAGCGGGTCGAGCTCTTCGACCGGCGCGTCCGAGCCGTTCGCAACGAGCGCGCCCGAGTCGAGCAGCGAGCGAAACGAGTACGTGCCGCCGAGCCGGTCGGGCCAGAGGCGATCGGCGAGGTCGCGGTCCGAGGGCGCGTGCGAGAACTGCACTGAGCAGGCGACCCCGAGCTCGGCGAACCGGGGGAGATCCTCCGGGGTCAGACACTGCGCGTGCTCGACGCGCTGGCGCAGCCCTTTGGGCTGCCACACGTCCCGGGTCGCCTGGAACGCGTCCAACACGTTCCGGTTCGCCTGATCGCCGATCGCGTGCACGGAGACGGGCCAACCGTGCTCGGCCCCGCGCCGGATGACTTCCTCGACCTCCTCGCGGCTCGTGATCTCGACTCCCGAGCCGTCGGTCATCAGCGCCGTCTGGGAGCCCAGCGTGCCGTCCATGAAGCACTTGAGGTAGCCGATCCGCAGGAACTCGTCGCCGAAGCCCGACCGGAGAGACAGCGCGGCGACATCGTCGAGCAAGCTGTGCGGGATCGAGCCCCAGACGCGGAGCGACAGATTCCCCTCGTCGCGGAGCCGCTGGAAGATCCCGGGGGCACCGAGCCAGCCGTCCTTGTCGTGGATCGCCGCGACCCCGCGCGCGTTCGCGAGCTTCACTCCTGCTCGCGTCGCCTCGACCCATTCGTCCTCGGTCGTGATCACGTAGCGGTCGCGAAAGCGCCAGGCCGACTCCTCGCGGAGGACGCCCGTCGGTTCGCCGTTCGGATCGCGCTCGACGACGCCGCCGTCCATGTCGAGGTCGCCGCCCGCCGCGGCGAGGGCTGCCGAATTGAGCCACGCAGAGTGGTAGTCCTTGGAGATCAGGATCGCGGGCGTCTCGCCGGTGACCGCGTCGAGTGCCTCCTTGGTCGGCTCGACACGGGGATTCCAGTCGCCGTCGCGCCAGCCGTAGCCACGGAGCCAGCGCCCGGGCGCGACGTCCACCTCGCGAATCCGCGCGAGCGCCTCGTCCAGCGACTTGCAGCCGTCGAGCTTCACCTGCCGCTGCGCGAGCGACCAGGTCGGGAAGTGGACGTGGGAGTCGGTGAACGCGGGGAGGACGCAGCGCCCGCCGAGGTCGATGGTCTCAGGGCTCGCGAGCGCCGTCTCGTGAACGCCGACACCGCCGGCGACATATGCCCCGGCGATCGCAAGTGCGCGGCTCGTCGGCAGCGACGGGTCGAGCGTCCGAACGATCCCGTTCTCGAGAATCACGCGCGTGAGCCTAGCTAGGGTCCGCTCGGTGAACGACGCTCGCCGTGCTGCTCTCTCCGCGCTGATCGACCATGCGCCGCTCTTTCCACCCGCGAGCCTCTCCGGGCCGGCGGCGGTCTCCGAGGACCGACGGGCACGCGCCGACGAGCACGCGTGGATGCTGGCGCGCCTCGTGTGGCCGTCTTCTCGCCTGGACGAGCTCGAAGGAGAGGACCGCGCGCTCTCGGTGCTCCTCGACGGCGACTACGGCGGCGATCTGAGAGCCGAGGCGGTCGAGACGCGTTGGGAGGCGGGCCTGGACGGCCTCCAGGGCGAGGCGTACGTCGAGCTACCGCTCGGGGACGGGCTCGAGGAGAAGGTGACGGCGCTCGCCGAGCACGGCCTCCGCGCGAAGGTTCGCTGCGGCGGCGACGAGGTGCCGTCCGCCGAAGCGCTCGGAGCCTTCCTTGGCGCGTGCGGCGCTGCCGGCGTGCCCTTCAAGGCGACAGCGGGTCTGCACCACCCGCTCGCCGTGCCGGGCCGTCACGGGTTCCTCAACGTCCTCGCCGCCTGTGCATTCGAGGACACGGCGGCGCTGACCGAGGACGTCGAGCTCGGGCGGCATGCGCTGCGCTGGCGCGACCGGGCGGCAGGGCCTGACGAGCTCGAGCGCGTGCGCCGCGAACAATTCGTCGCCGTCGGCAGCTGCTCGTTCTTCGAGCCCGTCGACGAGCTGAAGGAGCTCGGAATCCTGTGATCCAGGGCTTCGGTACGTTCGTCCGCGACGGCGCCAGCCACCTCGGCTTCCGCTCGGGCGACGCGGTCGTCGACCTCGGCCCGGGCTCGCTCGACGAGCTGCTGCCGCAGGGGAGAGCGGCGTGGGACCGCGCGACCGAACGCGCCGTCGCGGCGGCGGCAGCCGGGAACGCAATTCCGCTCGGGGATGCCAGTCCTGAACTTCCGTTCACGGTGGCGGACTACGTCGACTTCTACTCCTCGCTCGAGCACGCGACGAACCTTGGCCGGATGTTCCGCCCCGACTCGGAGCCGTTGCTCCCGAACTGGCGCCACCTACCCGTCGGCTATCACGGCCGCTCCGGAACGGTCGTCGTCAGCGGCACTCCGATCCGTCGCCCGAGCGGACAGGCGAAGCCGCCGGACGCCGACACGCCGACGTTCGGGCCGTCAAAGAGGCTCGACATCGAGCTCGAGCTCGGCTTCGTTGTCGGCGTCCCGAGCACGCTCGGCGAGCCGGTGCCTGCGAGCGCGTTCCCCGACCACGTCTTCGGCGTCGTCCTCGTCAATGACTGGAGCGCCCGCGACATCCAGGCGTGGGAGTACGTGCCGCTCGGCCCGTTCCTCGGCAAGAGCTTCGCCACTTCGATCTCGGGCTGGGTGACGCCGCTTGCGCTGCTCGAAGACCGGCGCGTCCCCGCGCCCGCCCAGGAGCCGGAGCCGCTGGCCCATTTGCGCGTCGAAGGCGACTGGGCCTTCGACCTGCCGCTCGAGGTGGAGCTGAACGGCGCCGTCATCTCGCGCGGGAACGCGCGCGGCCTCTACTGGACGATGCCGCAGCAGCTCGCGCACACGACCTCGAACGGCGCGAGCATCCGTACCGGCGACCTGATGGCGTCCGGCACGATCTCGGGCGTGGACCGCGGCAGCGAGGGCAGCCTGATCGAGCTGAGCTGGAACGGGAGCGACCCGGTAGCGCTCGACGACGGCACCGAGCGCACGTTCCTTGAGGACGGAGACGAGGTCGTGCTGCGCGGCGAGCCACTCGCCGAGGTCAGCGGCCGGATCGTCGCTTGAGGCTCTTCGGCGCGCTCCGGCATCCGAGCGAGCCGCGCGTCCTTCTGCTCCGCTCCGATCGGTCGTGGCGGCTGCCGCGCACGACGGCCCGCGGCGTCTGGTTCGCGAAGGCCGACGCGATCGGGGACGCCTTCGAGCGCCGTCTGGGAACGCGGCCGTGGCTCCTCCGCCAGCTCCGCTTTGACGACGGCGAGGCGGTGCTCGAGCTCGAGCTGGTCGATCGCTCCTGGACGCCGCCCGCCCACGGCCGCTGGGCCGGTCGCAGCGAGCTCGACGGGATCCGCCTGGGCGACGAGGAGCAGCGCCGTCTCCTGGAGGAGTATCTCGGCGCCCTCGAGAACGACGCGCCGCCGGCTCGCCCGCCTTGGGCATTGCAGGGCTGGCGCGAACGCGTCCGCCCCTGGCTCGAGAGGGAGGTCGGGCGGCTCGGCCACCGCCTGACCGGGATCGAGCAGCTGAAGCAGTGGAGCATCTCGGTGGTGCTGCGCGTGCACACGGATGGCCCGCTCCTGTACCTGAAGGCTCCGGCCCGGTTGCCGCTGTTCGTCGAGGAGGGCCGGGTGACGGCCGAGCTCGCCGAGCGCTTCCCCGGCTACGTGCCGGCGCCGCTCGCCGTCGAGCCCCGCGAAGGCTGGTTCCTTCTTCCCGATCTAGGCGAGCCCGTCGGCTGGGGAGCCCCGCTCGAGACCGGGGTGGAGATGCTGCGCCGGTTCGCCGTTCTCCAGCGCCGCAGCGCCGCCATGATGGAGGAGCTGCTCGCCGTCGGGTGCCACGACCGGCGGCTCCACGTGCTCGAGGCTCAGGTCGCAGCGCTCGTCGGCGATCCGGCCGCGGTCGCACGGCTGACACCGGCTGAGGCCGACGAGCTGCGCCGGCGCGTTCCGGACCTGGAGGGCGCCTGCCGGCGGCTCGCCGCGCTCGGCCTTCCCGCGACGCTCGTCCATGGCGACCTGCATCTCGACAACGTCGCGCGCCACGCGGGCGAGCTCGTTTACTTCGACTGGACGGACGCGTGCGTCGCGCATCCGTTCTTCGACCTGCTCTCGCTCCGGTGGGAGCGGGACGAGCCGACGCGGACGGCGCTCCTGGACGCCTACCTCGCCGGGTGGGAGGGGGCGGCCTCCGCAGAACGGCTCCGCGAGGCGGCGGTGCTCGCAGCCGTCGTCACGCCGCTCCATCACGCGGTCTCCTACCAGCACATCGTCGCCGCCCTCGAGCCGGCATCCAAGGCTGAGCTCGACCTGACGCACGAGTTCCTCCGCGAGGCTCTTGAAAAGTTGAGGAGCATGCCCGATGCCTGAGGTGTGCGCCGGCTAGCGCTTCTCGGGGTCTTCTGCCTGCTGGCCGTAGGGGCCGCGTCCGCGGCGACCGAGGCGGTGAACAAACCCCTGCTCGGGATTGCCGGTCAAACCGACCGCTTCAAGACGCAGACCGGCCAGGACTCTTAGGTCAAGCACATCTTCCTCGGCTGGGAGCAGGGCCGCCAGTGGGCTTGCCGTTCTCGCAGCTCTAGCCGCGCTGAAGCCGATCCCGATTTCGTCGCGGGTGACGGCACGAGCCGCAGCGGCCAGGGGAAGCCGGCGCGCTTCCTCGGTCACACGTACAAGGCCAAGGGCGTCTACCGCGCGGTGCTGATCATCTATTTGCAGCCGCAGTTCCAGGGTACGGTCGTCCGGCTGCTGACGTACGCCGACATCCGCGTCGGTTAACCCCGGCGGTGGCGGCCGCCCGCCACCGCCGAGTGTCGTCGCTCTACGCGTTCCCGTACTGGATCCGCCAGCTCAGTGGCGCGAACGGGGAATTGCGGAGCTTCCGCTTCAGTTCAGCCGCAGTCATTTCGTGGAACCTTTCGCCGCAGGGAGAGCGTCCCGGTCGCAGGATTCTTCGTGCGCGGCCCGTCGTCATCACCCGGGCGGGGTATCCGGCCGTACAATCCCGGCCGTGGCCTGGGACGTCCTGACCGAGGAGCAGCGCGAGATCCGCGAGCTCGTTCGCACGCTCGCGCGGGAGCGCGTCGCGCCGCGCGCGGCCGAGATCGACGAGTCGCACGAGTTTCCCTGGGACATCGTCGAGCTCTTCCGCGAGCACGAGATCTTCGGCCTCCTCTTCGACGAGGAGCATGGCGGCTCGGGCACGGGCACGCTGCTCGCGCTCGTGGCGATCGAGGAGGTCTCCAAGGTCTGCGCGACGAGTGGCCTCCTGCTCGCAGTGCAGGAGCTCGGCTCGCTCGGGCTCAAGCTGGCCGGCTCGCAGGCGCAGAAGGAGGCCCACCTGCCGAGGCTCGCGTCGGGCGAGTGGCTACCCGCCTACGCGCTCACGGAGGCCGGCTCCGGCTCCGACTCGGCCGCGATGCGGACAACCGCGATCCGCGACGGCGGCGAGTACGTCCTGAACGGCGGCAAGCGCTTCATCACGAACGCCGGCGTCGCGAACCTCTACACCGTCTTCGCGAAGACCGATCCCGACGCGGGTCACTCGGGCATCTCAGCGTTCCTCGTCGAATCGGACGCGCCCGGCTTCGCCGTCGCGCGCCTCGAGCCGAAGATGGGAATCTCGGGCTCGACCACCGGTGAGCTGACCTTCGACGACGTCCGCATCCCCGCCGCGAACCTGCTTGGCGCCGAGGGCGAGGGCTTCAAGATCGCGATGCGGATCCTCGACCGCTCGCGGCCGGGCGTCGCCGCGCAGGCGCTTGGGATCGCGCAGGGCGCAACCGACTACGCGCTCGAGTACGCGAAGACGCGCGAGACGATGGGCAAGCCGATCGCGCAGCACCAGCTGATCCAGGCGAAGCTCGCCGACATGGAGACCGAGACCGAGGCGGCGCGCGGGCTCCTCTACCGCTTCGGCCAGATGTGCGACGCGGGTGTCGACGACGCCGAGCTGACGAAGGCCTCCGCGATGGCGAAGCTGAAGTGCGGCGACGTCGCGATGTGGGTCGCGACCGAAGCTGTGCAGATCCTCGGCGGCTACGGCTACATCAAGGAGTACCCGGTCGAGCGCTTCATGCGCGACGCGAAGATCACGCAGATCTACGAAGGCACGCAGGAGGTGCAGCGGCTCGTGATCGCCCGCGAGATGCTGCGCGAAAGCCGCGCCTTCCTCCTCGCCGGAGTCTGACGCGGGGGAGGGCTCGCGCCGACACGCCGAGGCGAGCTCTGCCGCGCCCTCTCGGCGCTCGTCGACCGCTAGCCGGCGGCTAAGCGCTCGGCCGCGAGTAACTCGGCCGCCGCGCCCGGCGTGATCCCCTCCGCGTCGGCCTGCTCGTAGATCCGCGTCAGCGTGTCGCCGATCCCTTCGACCTTGCGCTCGAGCTCCTGCGGCGACCAGTGGAGTCGCTCCAGTCCGATCCCGTGCAGGGCGCCGCCGCTGTTGATCACGTAGTCGGGTGCGTAGAGGATTCCCGCCGCGTGTAGCCGCTCGCCGTCCTCCGGAGTGGCGAGCTGATTGTTGGCGCCGCCCGCGACGAGGCGGCAACGGAGCCGCGGGATCGACTCGGCGTTCAGGGTGGCCCCGAGCGCGCAGGGCGCGTAGACGTCGCACTCGAGCTCGAGCGCGGCATCGACCGGAACCGGGCTGCCACCGGTCGCCCGGGCGCGCTCCTCGTCGACGTCGCTTACGAGCACGACGGCGCCCGCGTCGAGCAGCATCCCGGCGAGCTTTGCGCCGACCGATCCGGTTCCCTGCACGAGCACCTTCCGTCCGGCAAGCTCGTCCGACCCGTCAGCGTGCGCGAGTGTCGCCCGAATCCCATGGAAGACGCCGAGCGCGGTGTGGATGCTCGGATCGCCGGAGCCGCCGTTCGCAGCGCTGCGGCAGAAGACATGCGGCGTCCGGTCGCCGATCACGTCCATGTCGGCTTCGCCCGTGTTCATGTCCGGCCCAGTGACGTAGCTGCCGCCGAGCGAGTCGATCAGGTCCGCGTAGCGTTCCAGCAGGCGGCGCCGGTCGTCACCGGTTGGGATCTCGGGCACGGCAAGCACCGCCTTGCCGCCGCCGCACGGCAGTCCGACGACGGCGAGCTTCCGCGTCATCCCCGCGGCGAGACGCAGCCCGTCCTCGAGCGCCTCGGCCGGCTCGGCGTAGGTCTTCATGCGCGTGCCGCCCATCGCCGGCCCGAGCTTCGTCGAGTGGACACAGATGAGCATCCAAGCTCCCGTCGGCTCGTCGTATCTCGCGACGGCGTGCTCCCCGTCCCATCGCCGCAGCAGCTCCTCGAACACGGCTCGACTCTACTCGTCCAGCAGCGCCTGAAGCCGGACGAGGCCCTCGTCGAGCACGTCGTCCGACACCGCGAGCGAGATGCGCGCATGGCCGGCGCCGCGCGCGCCGAATCCCTCGCCCGGCGCGAGCGCGACGCGTGCCTCGTCGAGGATCCGCTCGACGGTGAGGCCGTCCGGCAGGGTCAGCCAGGCGAAGAAGGTCCCCTCCGAGCGCGCGCGCGGGATCGCCGCGACCACGCGGTCGCGCCGCACCTCGTAGAGAGCGCGCCGCTCCTCGACACTCTCCTGAGAGCCCGTCAGCGCGGCCACGCCCGCCTCCTGCAACGCCACGAAGATGCCCGCGCGCACGTGGTCGTTCAGCAGCTCGAGCCGCCGAACGATCTCCGCGTTGCCGACGACGAAGCCGAGCCGCCAGCCGGCCATCCCGTAGCTCTTCGACATCGAGAACAGCTCGACGCCGACCTCCCGCGCGCCAGGTTCGGCGAGGAAGCTCGCCGGGAGGCGGCCGCCGAAGACGAGGTCGCCGTACGCGAAGTCGTGCAGCACGACGGCGCCGGTGCGCTTGGCGTAGGCGATCGTGTCGGCGAACGTCCCTTCCGGCGCCGCGACGGCGGCCGGGTTCGAGGGGTAGTTCAGGTAGACCGCGGCGACGTCGTCTGTGGGCGCCGTACCGAAGTCCGGCCGCGGCTCGATCGGCAGCGCGGCCAGGCGCGCGCCCGCGAGCGCCACCGCGGAGAAGTAATCGGGATACCCGGGGTCAGGGAGGAGGATCGTCGAGCCGCGCTCGGCGACGCAGAGCGCGAAATCGACGAGCGCCGTCTTCGTCCCCGGCAAGATCGCGACCTCGCGCTCCGGGTCGATCTCGACGCCGTAGACGTCGCGGTAGCGCCGGGCGACCGCCTCCTTCAGCTTCCGCAGCACCGCGAAGGGCGCGTAGCCGTGGACGCGCGAGTCGCGGCTCCCCGCGATCTCGGCCAGCCGCTCGGAGACGTGAGGCGG
>JALYRA010000290.1 GCA_030855545.1 Actinomycetota bacterium
TCAGCGGACGTCCTCTGCCAGCCGAGCCTCATCGAGCCCTTCGGCCAGGCGACGCTCGAGGCAATGGCGTGCGCCCGCAGCGTCGTCGCGACGCGGGTCGGCGGCCCGCCCGAGTTCGTGCCGGCCGGAGCCGGAGTACTGGTCGACCCCGAGGACGAGGACGCTCTCGTCGAGGCGCTGCGCGCTGCGGCCGCGCTTCTGGTTCCGAACCCGGCCGCGCGCGCGGCGGCCGAGGCTCACGACGTCACTCGTCAGGCAGAGCGGGTGGAGGCGATTCTCGAGCGAGCTTTTCGAGATCGGCGAGCCTGATTTCGACGAGCGGCCGCACCTTCTCCTCAATCCCGGCTTCCCGCGCGACCTTGAGCGCCTGCTCGTAGCTCTCGCGCGCCTTCTCCCGCGCCACGCCCTGCTTGAGGCGGTTGTCGCCGGTGATCAGCAGTCGCTGGATCTTGGCGCGCGCTTCGTCTCCCGGGGGGTTCACATCCGTAGCCTAAACGGGCAAGATCACGTTTGGTATTGAGTGAGGGGAGGGTCTGCATGACGCCGGTTCGGGTGCTGATCGCCGACGACCACCGCCTGTTCGCGGAGGCGCTCGAGGCGGTCCTCTCCACCGAGGACCGGATCGAGGTCGTCGGCCGTGCCGCGGACGGCAGCGAGGCCGTCGAGCTCGCACGGGAGCTGCGGCCTGACGTCGTCGCCCTCGACATCAGCATGCCGGTGATGGACGGGTTCGAGGCCGCCGCCGAGCTGGAGCAGCTCGAGTATCCACCGGCCGTGCTCATGCTCACCGGCTCGAACGCGCCGGAGGACGTCGACCGCGCGCGCCGCGCCGGCGTCAAGGGCTACATCACGAAGGATGCGATCGCTGCGCGGCTCGTCGACGCGATCCTCCTCGCCGCTTCGCATTAGCTATTCTGGGCCGATGCTTGCCGCCGCAGCCGTCTTCCAGGTGCTCGTCGCCGTGGGCCTGCTCACGCTCATCCTCATGCACTCCGGGCGCGACGCCGGCATGGGCGGAATGGGCTTCACACCCGCCTCGCAGGGCGGCACGCACATCGTCGAGCGGAACCTGACGCGGCTCACCGTCGTCGTCGCGACCGTCTTCTTCCTGAACAGCGTTCTTCTGTACCGGCTGCTTCAGTAGCTCCGGGCTACACTGTTCGCACCCCGCGCTGGTGGCGGAATTGGTAGACGCGCAAGGTTGAGGGCCTTGTGCCCTTAGGGGCGTGGAGGTTCAAGTCCTCTCCAGCGCATGCGGGAAGAGACGGCCCCTGATCGGGGCCGTTTCGTTTCTTGCCACGAGCTCAGGCGCGCACGTCGTGACTGCGGAACGTGCTCGGGACAGCGACATCGTCCCTCCTTGACGCCGTCCGGAAGGATCTCTACCCTTCCTGGCGAACACACGTTCGACGCCATTCACCGACCTCGGAGGCTACATGCTCACCGCACGTCAACAGGAGATCTGGCAGTTCCTCGTCGACTACGTCGACCGGCACGGCTATCCCCCGACGGTGCGCGAGATCGGCGAAGCGGTCGGGCTCGCCTCTCCGTCCACCGTCCATGCGCATCTCGCGAATCTCGAGCGCGCCGGGCTGCTTCGCCGCGATCCGACGAAGCCACGCGCCCTCGACCTGATCGGCCACCGGCGCGAGTCCCGTGCTGACGAGGCTGAGGTGATCAAACTGCCGTTGCTTGGGCAGATCGCGGCCGGTGGTCCGCTGCTTGCCGAGCAGAACGTCGAGGATCATCTCGGCGTCCCCGAGCCACTCGGCCGGCGCGCCGACTTCCTGCTCCGGGTCAAGGGCGAGTCGATGATCAACGCCGGCATCCTCGACGGCGACATCCTCGTCGTACAACGCGCTCAGGACGCGAGGAACGGCGAGATCGTGGTCGCGCTTGCAGGCGACGACGAGTCCGCCGACGAGGCGACCGTCAAGACCTTCTACCGCGAGGGTAACCGCGTCCGCCTCCAGCCGGAGAACGACGCGCTCGAGCCGATCTACGCCGACCACGTCCAGATCCTCGGCAAGGTGACCGGGGTGTTTCGGACACTCTGATGAGCGTCGCGTCCTTCAACCGCACGCTCGACCAGGAGCTCGTGGCGATCGCGCGCGGATTGAGCCTCGAGTGCCTCGTCTGCGGCGAGTTCCTGCTCGAGCGGCCCGTGGCGTACGCCTGCCTCGAGTGCGGGACGTTGCTCTGCGAGGGTGTCGAAGTGCCGCAATCGGAGCTAGAATTCGTCGCGCAGGCCGGGTGACCGCGTCGGTTGCGCAAGCAGCCGCCGAGGAAAGTCCGGACACCACAGGGCAGGACGCTGGGGAAATCCCAGGGGGCGAAAGCCGACGGAAAGTGGAACAGAAAGCAAACCGCCTGCGACGTGTTCTCCGGAGACGTCGCAGGTAAGGGTGAAACGGTGGGGTAAGAGCCCACCAGCGCCGTGGTGACACGGCGGCTCGTCAAACCCCGTCCGGTGCAAGGTGAAGCAGATCCCGTTGAGGCGGCCCGCCGAGGGATCGGGTACACCGCTCGAGCCGTGAGGCAACTCCCGGCCTAGAGGGATGGTCACCCTCGACAGAATCCGGCTTACAGGCCTGCTACCGAGAACCCCGCTCCGGCGGGGTTCTCCATTTCGGAGGCGGCGTTCTGTGTCTGGGAGCTCGGGGCCGTCTGGCATGAACAACGGGCCTGAAGCGACTACCTGCGCTCGGAGCGCGACGACGACGCGCGAGAGGCCTATCTGGGCTCGGCGTTCGCCGGAGAAGTCTGACGCAGCAGCTTCAAGGCGCGAGCACGCTCGGCGTCGGTCACGTTCGGGTCGGCCAGCCGGAACGCAACCGCGTCGGGTAGCGCTCGCCGCGCCGCGCCGCAGTCCACATGCCTGAGAAAGAGGCGCGTGAACACTCGCGCTCCCACGTTCCCGATGCTCGCGCCGATCACCCAGGTCAGCGCCACGTCGAGGCCGGGCTCGCCGGCCCGAGCGTTCGTCCAGTCGATCACCACCGGTCCCCGCCGCGAGAGCAACACGTTGTCCGGATGGAAATCGAGGTGAAGAAGGCGCGCGCCCTCGTACGGGATCTCGTGCAGGCGCGCGTGCAGCTCCGCGAGCGTGCGCGCGTGACGGCCGAGCCGCCAGGGCCGGCGGCCGAGATCGGCGAGCATCGTCGGTCCGTCGACGAGCTCGACCACGAGCGAGTCGTCGCGCACCTCGAAGACTTCAGGCACCGGAAAGCCGTGCACCCGCGCGTGCTCCATCACCGCTGCCTCACGCGCGGGGTCGCCCCAGCCCTTGAAGCGGCGGAGGACCCGGCCGTTGCCGAGATCGACGATCTCCGAGGCGCGGCCGGCCGCGATCACACGCACGCCCGCAGTTTTGCAATCTCCTGACAATCCCGCTGTAGCGTTTGGATCGAGATGCGCGCGCTCCTCGCCGTCCTGGCACTCGCCTCCACCGCCGCCGCGGTCGCAGCCGACCTGCCGACGGCGTACGGCATGGCGCAGCGCGGCAGCTTCAAGGTCGTCAGCAACGTCATCCTCAGCTCCACCGGCGGCGAGATGAAAGGCGTCTGGTTGGACGGCAAGAAAGGATGCCTCGACACGCGCAGGCTGCGCGTCTCGATCCAGATCGACCTCGTCTCGCCGGCGGCGAAGACGACGCGGATCAAGCGGGAACGAAGCGGGGCCGTCGACAACTGCGCCGAGGGCGGCCCGAACTACGGCTTCGACCTAACGCCGAGGGCCTACGGAATGGCCTGCGCGAACGGCCGCTGGCGTCCGGGCCGCTACTCCATGACGACGAGAACGACCGACCTCGGCTCGGGCCTGATGGCCCAGGCGAGCCTGTACCACCACGTCACCCGGCGCTGTTAAGCCCTGAGGACGACTTCGAGCGAGGTGCCGCGCCCGGGGCGTGAGCGCAGCGCGAAGCCGCCCTCGATCGTCTTCGCGCGCAGGCGCATGTTCTTCAGACCCTGTCCGGCGTCCGTCCCCCCGCCGTCGAAGCCGACGCCGTCGTCTCGCACGCTGACGATGCGGCGGCCGAGCCTCTGGCCGATCCACACCTCCGCACGCTGCGCGCCCGCGTGCTTGCGCACGTTCGCGAGCCCTTCCTGAACGATCCGGAAGACCTCGATCTGCTCGTCCGGGGCGAGCAGGATCGACGGGTCGATCTCGACGTCCACCTCGAGCACGCCGTCCGCGGTGAGGAACTCGATGTAGCGGCGGAGGGCGGCGTCGAAGGGCGCCGTCCCACTCGCGGACGAGAGGGCGAGCACCGCGAAGCGCGCCTCCTGCTGCGCGGCCGCGGCAGCCTCCTTCAGCTTCGGCAGGGTCGTGGCGAGCGGGGCGCCGGATTCGAGCATGCTGGCGTGGGTCGAGACGGCGAACAGGTACTGAGCGAGGCCGTCGTGGATCTCACGCGCGACCCGTGCCCGTTCCTCCGCGACGGCGCGCCCGAACTCGGCAAAGCTGATCGCCCGCCACACGCCGACGAGCAGCAGGCCGTACGAGAGCAGCCGGAGGAAGTCGCCCTGCGAGATGAAGTCGGTCGAGACCCGCGGCGTCAGCACGTAGGTCAGCTCGGCGAAGAGCGTCAGCGTGGCGCCGAGCGCGAGCCAGCTGTCGAGATCCTCGCCGCGCGTGCGGTAGCGGATCGCGAAGCCGACGACGGCGAACAGCGCGAGCAGAGCGAGGAACGACGTTGCCACGGTCAGCTCGAACGGGCGACCGCCCCAATCGGAGGAGTGGAGCAGGCTGAGGCGCGCGCCAAACCCGCGCAGCGGCAGCCACACCGCGACGAGCGTCGCGAGCAGGACGGCGATCCCGACGAAGAGGGCGCGCGACCGCGCCACGATCCGCGGAGCAGGGACGATGGGTGCGAGCGCGATCAGGGTTGCGGCGAGGACACGCGCGGCGATCCCCGCCCACGCTTCCGGCGCGCCCTGGGGCGAGCCGCCGAGCACGGGAAGGACGGAGAACGCGAGCGTCCCGACACCGGCGACGAAAAAGCCGGCCGCGAGCAGGAAGTCCAGCACGCGGCCCTCGACCGAGAAACGGACCCCGGCGAGGATGGCGACGATCGTCGCCGCGAGGACGACCGCGGTGTCGAGCACGAGCCTTCCTTCGGGAAGCTCGTACGTGTTCCGCAGGGCCGGATTCGTCAGGAAGAGGGCTGTCGCCGACCCCAGCAGGGCCACCAGTAGCAGCTCGCCGACGAGCCACGACTCGAATGTGTCCTTTGCGCTTCTGTGCACATAGCTCTAATCGGCAGCAACCGTCCTGCCGATGAGAGGCACATGAGCGAACGGATTCTCGTCGTGGACGACCATCCCCTGACCCGGGATGCGCTCGCCTCCCTGCTCGCCCAGGGCGGGTTCGATGTGATCGGCGAAGCATCCGACGGCGCCGAGGCGCTCGTCCTCGCGCACGAGCTGCAGCCGGACCTCGTCCTGCTCGATCTCTCCATGCCCGGTTTGGACGGTCTCGCGGCGCTACCGCGCATCCGCGCTGCCGCACCGGGATGCGAGGTCGTCGTTCTCACCGCCTCCGGCACGGAGGAGAACCTCCTGGCCGCGATCCGCGCCGGCGCGGCCGGCTACCTGCTGAAGAGCGAGCCGCCAGAGCGGATCGTCGCGTTCCTGCGCGGGGTCGCGAACGGCGAAGCTGCGCTTTCGGGCCAGATCGCCCGCCGGCTGCTTGATCAGCTGCGCAGCTCCGGCGGCCGTCTCGGCGGCGGCGTCCCGGACGGGATCGCAGGCGCTCTTTCCGCCCGTGAGGTCGAGGTGCTGCTGCTGCTCGACGACCACCTTTCGACCGACGACATCGCCAAGCGCCTCTTCATCTCCGAGCACACCGTGCGCTCGCACGTCAAGAGCCTGCTCCGCAAGCTCGGCGTGTCCTCCCGCCGCGACGCGCTCGAGCAGCTCGCCCTCGCGCGCAGCTAACGCGCTGACAACCGGAAGCTCCCTCGCGGCGAGGGATGCGATTCACGAACCCTGGGCGATGAGCCGCGGCCCAGCCGTGCCGATGATGCTCTCAGCGTTTACCTCCGAACGAGACGGTGGCGAGTGGCAGAACGGTCGGCGAGAGCCGGCCGTTCCTCGTTCTAGGACATGAAGCCCGCGTGCGCGGCGGCGACGAGTGCTGGCAGCGTCGCGAGGTTGTAGCCGCCCTCGAGCACGGCGGCGAGCCTCGGTGCGAGCGCGGCGCAGCGCCGCGAGAGATGCTCGAACCCCGTTTCTGAGAGCTCCATCTGCCCAAGCGGGTCCTCCGCGTGCGCGTCGAATCCCGCTGAGACGAGGAGCAGATCCGGAGCGAAGTCCCGCACCGCCGGCTCGATCTGCTCTGCGAAGACGGCCGCGTAGTCCGCGTCCCCTGAGCCCGCCGGAAGCGGCAAATTGAGCGTCGTCTGGTCGCTCGTCCCCGGCCCGCCCGTCCCCGGATAGAACGGCCACTGGTGCAGGGAGACGAAGAGGACGGAGTCGTCGCCGCGGAAGATCGCTTCGGTCCCGTTCCCGTGATGGACGTCGTAGTCGATGATCGCGACGCGTGCCAGACCGAGCTCGGACTGCGCGTAGCGGGCGGCGACGGCGACGTTGTTGAGCATGCAGAAGCCCATCGCCCGGTCGGCGGGCGCGTGGTGGCCAGGCGGGCGCACGAGCGCGAAGCCGCCGCGGTCGACGGCCTCGAGCGCGATCCCAGCCGCGAGCGTCGCCGCTTCCCAGGACGTCTCGGTCGCGATCGTGTCGGTGTCGAAGAGGAGAGGCGTGTCGAGTTCGCGCAGGAACTCGAGGTGACCGTCCGTGTGCACTCGCGCCAGTTGCTCGTTGCTCGCCCGGCGCTCGACGGTCTCGCCTTCGAGCACCAGCAGGCGCTCCTGTCGCTCGGGATGCTCGCCGGTCGGATGCAGCCGGGCGAGCGCCGGGTTCGTCAGGAGGTGGACAGGATCTCCAGCCTTCCGGCGAGGCGGCCGAGACCCCACTCGTCGGCGAGCTCGGCCGCGCGCGCCCAGGTCGGCTCCTGGTCCTCGAGCGGCGGCAACGGCGCCTCGCGATCCATCGTCGCGATGTGGCGGTAGAGCCGGAGCGCGTCGGCCTCGGCGCTGAAGCGGCCTTCCTGCAGCATCGCCTCTAGGCTCTCGTACTGCTGGAGCAGCGTGGCGGCGGTCTTCGCGCCGACGCCGCGCGCGCCCGGGATCCTGTCGGACGGGTCGCCGCGGAGCGCGATGAAGTCGGGGACCTGCTCCGGCTCGACGTCGTAACGTTCGCGCACGCCGGCGCGACCGATCCGAGTCAGGGGGCCGCCGCCCTTCTGCGGCTGCAGCACGGTCGTCCGGTCGCTGACGAGCTGAAAGGTGTCGCGGTCGCCGCTCGCGACGAGCACCTTGCCGCCGCGCTCTTCCTCGAAAGCGACTCCGGCGGCGAGAAAGTCGTCGGCTTCGTACCCGGCCGCTTTCGCCGCCGCGAATCCCATCGCCTCGACGAGTTGCGGCCCCAGTTCGAGCTGATCGAGGAGCTCGTCGTCGAACTCGCGGCCGCCCTGATACGCCGGCAGCGCCTCGTGCCGGTAGGTCGGCACGGTCAGCGTGTCCCAGGCGACGAGCACAGCGCGCGGGTGCTCTTCCTCCCAGAGCCGGGCGAGCAGGTTCCCGACGCCGACGAGCAGCCCGCCGCCGCCACCGTCCTTCCGCCGGATCGACTTCGGCAGCGCGTGGTACGACCGGTGGGCGAACGAATCGCCGTCGACGATGAGGAGTGGCTTCACGCGGAACGCTCGAGCTCGCCGATCGCCACCATCAACCGGTCGGTCGCCACCTGGGCCGCGTCCTCGTGCCCGGCGAGATCGTCGAGCCGGATCGGAGCGCCGTAGGCAACGCGAAGTCGCGCGAGCCGGCCGAGCCGGTCGGTGCCGACGATCCCGGCCGGAACGAGCGGGACGCCCGCGTCGATCGCGATCCGCGCCGCACCGGTGTGTGCGCGCGGCTCGTACTTCTTGCGCAGCCCCTTCTTCCGCCGCGTCCCTTCCGGGAACATGACGACGACGTGCCCTTCGCGGCAGAGCTGTGTCGCGGTCTCGAGCGCGACGGTGTCCTTCTCACCGCGCCGCACCGGGAAGGCGCCCGCTGCGGTCGCGAACTGCTTGAACGGCGTCCAGAAGAGCTCCGACTTGGCCATGAAACGGAGGTAGCGCTTCGGGAAGAGCGGCAACCCGAGCGGCCAGGGGTCGAAGTTCGAGTTGTGGTTCGCCGCGAGCACGAAGCCACCGGCGGGAAGGTGCTCCTTCCCTCGGGCGCGGAGCCGGAAGAGCCCGTAGAGAAGTGGCCACGAG
>JALYRA010000301.1 GCA_030855545.1 Actinomycetota bacterium
CAGACGACTCCCTCGGAGCTGCGGGACAAGTTCCAGATGTCGGTGCGGATGCCGGTCGGCGTCGTCGGCGCGATCACGCCCTGGAACTTCCCGATCGCGATCCCGGCGTGGAAGCTCGCGCCTGCGCTCATCTGCGGGAACACCGTCGTCCTGAAGCCGGCCGAGGACACGCCGATGCTCGCGGAGCGCTTCATCGCGCTGCTCGGCGACGCCGGCCTGCCGGACGGGGTCGTCAATCTCGTCCACGGTTTCGGCGAGGAGGCGGGCGACCGGCTCGTGCGCCATCCCGACGTTCCGATCATCACCTTCACCGGCTCTCGCGAGACGGGCGTCGCGGTCACGAAGGCGGCCGCGGACGCGTTGAAGCACGTCCATCTCGAGCTCGGCGGCAAGAACGCGATCATCGTCATGGACGACGCTGACCTCGACCTCGCTGTGGAGGGCATCGTCTGGTCCGCGTTCGGAACCTCGGGCCAGCGCTGCACCGCCGCGAGCCGCGTGATCGTTCACGAAGCGGTCTACGGCGACCTCCAGACGCGCCTCGTCGAGCGGGCCGAGCAGATGACCATCGGCCCCGGCTGGGATCCGGAGACAGACCTCGGCCCGGTGATCAACCAGGAGTCGCTCGACAAGATCCACTCCTACACCGGCATCGGCTCGGGCGAGGGCGCGAAACTCCTCACGGGCGGCGAGCAGGCCACCGAGGGCGAGCTCGCCAAGGGCTTCTACTACCGCCCGACGATCTTCGCGGACGTCGACCCGCAGATGCGGATCGCGCAGGAGGAGATCTTCGGGCCGACGACCGCACTGATCCCTGTCAAGAGCTTCGACGAGGCGATCCGCGTTGCGAATGGGATCCGCTTCGGCCTCTCGTCCTCGATCTTCACGCGCGACGTGAACGCGGCTTTCCGGGCGATGCGCGACCTCCAGACCGGGATCACGTACATCAACGCGGGAACGACCGGCGCCGAGGTGCATCTCCCCTTCGGGGGCACGAAGGACACCGGCAACGGCCACCGCGAGGCGGGCCAGGCCGCGCTCGACGTCTTCACCGAGTGGAAGTCGCTCTACATCGACTACTCCGGCAAGCTCCAGCGCGCCCAGATCGACAACGTCGAGCCCCAGTAGCGTGGAGAAGGTCGACCTCGCGGCCGCGTTCGAGCGCATCGACGCGCCCTGGTCGCCGCGGATCGTCGCCCGCTACAACGACAACAAGGTCTTCCTCGCCAGGGCCAAAGGCGAGTTCACCTGGCACTCGCATCCGGAGACGGACGATCTCTTCCTCGTCGTCGAGGGACACCTGTCGATCGACCTGCCCGACCGCACGATCGAGCTCGGACCGGGCGAGCTGTTCGTCGTTCCCGCGGGCGTCGAGCACCGGCCGCGGTCGGAGGAGGGCGCCTCGATCCTTCTGATCGAGCCGATGGGCACCCCGAACACGGGCGATCCGGAGACGGCGGCGCCCGAGGTCGAGCTGTGAACGGAGCCTTGTGTTTCAGAAACACAAAGTTCCTTCGTCCACCTCTTCGCCGCGCGTGCAGGGGATTCGAACGCGGCCGCGGGCCGAACGAGCTTGTGTTTCAGAAACACAATGTCTCTCCCGGCGGCGGGGCGTGAGCGCGCGGCTCTCAACCGACGGCGGAGCGCGTGGCAACCCCGGCCCGGCCGCCTACGCCTACGTGCTCGAGGACGAGAACGGAGACGTGCTCGCGACGTGCGGGGAGGCGATCGGCGTCGCCACGAACAACGTCGCGGAGTACAGCGCGCTGGTTGCCGGTCTCGAGAAGGCCGTCGAGCTCGGCGTGCGCGACCTCGAGGTCGTCTCCGACTCGGAGCTGATGGTCAAGCAGATGCGCGGCGAGTACCGAGTGAAGAACGAGGCGCTGCGCGAGCTGTCCGTTCGCGCGTCGCGGCTCGCGGAGAGGATCGGCAGCGTGACCTACACCGCCGTACGCCGCGAGCACAACAAGCTCGCTGACCAGCTTGTCAACGAGGCGCTGGACGCGGGCTAGAGCTGGGTCGTGCCGTCGATGTGGTGGGGTTCCACGTCGAGGCCGAGCGGGGTCAGGTGGACGGCTTTCGAGATTCCGTCGCGGGAGTCGACTGTCAGCCACAGCTCCTGCTCGAACTCCTGGACTGTCTCGATCTGGTCGAGCCGGAAGCTGATCGAGCAGGTGTGATCGCCGCCGACGAAGAGCAGGCTCGCCTCGACGTTGTCGGGGCGGTCGAAGTCGTGTCCCTGCCGGAACGCCAGCTCCCAGCGCTCCTTCGTCGAGGCCCACTCCTCGAGCTGGTCGCCGAAGAGGGCGAGTTCCTCGGCGATCTCGATCTCGACCGCGTCGTCGGCGCGCTCGCCGGGAGTCTCGCGGGGCTGGATTCGGAGGCTTGCCACAGGCGCTGGATACCCGGGGCAACGATGCTCGAAACGGGGAACCGCCGCTATACTTGGCCTCCCACGCGGATGTAGCTCAGTTGGCTAGAGCGTCTGCTTGCCATGCAGAAGGTCGCGGGTTCGAGTCCCGCCATCCGCTTCTTCTCTTCGCCGCTCGGAAAAGCTAGCTCGTCGGCTCGTAGCTCCCGAGCACCGACACGCTCGCCGACGCGACGCGGTCGAACGGGATCGAGCTGACTCCGGACGAGGCCTGGAAGTAGGCGCGCACGCCGGGGAGGAGCCCG
>JALYRA010000204.1 GCA_030855545.1 Actinomycetota bacterium
CCGGATCGTCGACGCGCTGCTCGAGTCCGAGATCGTCTTCAACTTCGCGTGGAAGGACGTCTCCGTGATTCCGGCGCGGACGTTGCCTCCGCAGGCGCTCGTCCTCGCAGTGACGCCCCTCCTCGACGACCGCGCGGTCGAGGCGCTCGTCGACCTCCGGGCACGGCGCTACGACCTCGCAATCGTCGAGGTGTCCCCTGTGGCGTTCGCCGAGCCCGGTCCCAGCGAGGCAGACCGGATCGCGCACCGGCTCTGGCTTCTGCGCCGGGCCGAGCTCCGGGCGCGGTACGAGCGGCTCGGTGTTGCAGTCGCCTCGTGGGATGACGACACGTCGCTCGACGCGGTGCTCGAGGGGGTGAGGAGATACCGGCGGCACGCTCGGCTCGCACGCGTGTAGCGGCGGCGATGTTTTCGGTGCTCGTGGCCGGAGGCGTCGGCGCCTGGCTTGCGCTCGTTGCTGAGGAAGACATCCTCCTCCGGGCGAACGCGGTCGCCGCGGTCGCCGCGTGTGTGCTCCTCGCGGGCGGGCTCGCCGTGCGATTCCCGCTTGCGATTCCGGTTGCGGTCGCGCTGCTCGGAGCCGAGTACGTCGCGCTGCTCGGCTTCGAGGGCGAGGCGCTCGACGCGCGCGCGCCGCTCGTCGCCGCGGCGCTGTTCACAGTCGCGGAGCTCGGCTACTGGTCACTCGAGTTGCGCGCCCGCGTCGCCGATGAGCCCGGCACCTACCTCCGCCGCGTCGCGCTCGTTGCCGGCCTCGTCCTGTTGACGCTCACGCTCGGCACGGGAATGCTCGCGTTCGTCGAGTCCGTCAGCGCCGGCGGCGCCGCGGTCGATCTCCTCGGCGCCGTTGCCGCTGTGGCGGCGCTCACGCTTCTGGCCCTGGCCGCTCGGCGCACACGCCAATGAGCGGAGACTCTTCGCGCACTGAGCGCCCGCGAAAGCGGATGCTCAGCTTGCGCTAGCTAACTGACTTCTGGCTCGGGCGGCTGCATCGCCGCACCGGGAACGGTGCGCGGCTTCGGCTTCGGCGCCGGCTTGCGCTCGGGACCCTCGACAGGCGTCTCGGCGTCCGGGACGACGGGCTCATCCGGGAAGACCGACTCCTCAGCCTCGCCGGCGATCAGGCGCTCGAACTGGTCCTTGTCGATCGTCTCGCGCTCGATCAGGATCGCGGAGAGCAGGTGCAGCTCGTCCATGTGCTCGCGCAGAACGCGGTGCGCGGTCGCGTGCGCCTCCTCGATCACGCGGCGGATCTCGTCGTCGATCTCGCGGGCGATCTCGTCCGAGTAATCCGGGTCGTTGCCCATCTCGCGGCCGAGGAACGGCTGGCTCTGGTCACGGCCGAGCACGCGCGGGCCGAGCTTCTCGCTCATTCCGTAGCGCATGATCATCGCCTTCGAGGTCGCCGTCACCTTCTCGAGGTCGTTCGCGGCGCCCGTCGTCACCTCGTGGAAGACGAGCTCCTCCGCAGCGCGGCCGCCGAGCGTCATCGCCAGGTCGTCCATCAGCGCCGAGCGCGTGGTCAGGTAGCGATCTTCGGTCGGCAACGAAATCGTCAGGCCGAGCGCCTGGCCGCGGGAGACGATCGTGATCTTGTGGATCGGGTTCGTGTTCTCGAGGTACTGGCCGACGAGCGCGTGGCCCATCTCGTGGTAGGCGGTGATCTTCCGCTCCTTCTCGCCGAGCAGCCGCGCCTTCTTCTCCGGGCCGGCGATCACGCGCATGATCCCTTCCTCGAGCTCGTCCTGGCCGATCACCTTCTTGCCGTGGCGCGCGGCGAGCAGCGCAGCCTCGTTGATCAGGTTCGCAAGATCGGCGCCGGTGAAGCCGGGCGTGCCCGCGGCGAGGGTGTCGAGCTCGATGTCGGCGGCGAGCGGCTTGCCCTTCGAGTGCACCTCGAGGATCTTGCGGCGGCCGTTCCGGTCGGGCCGGTCGACGACGATCTGGCGGTCGAAGCGGCCGGGGCGGAGCAGCGCCGGGTCGAGGATGTCGGGGCGGTTCGTGGCGGCGATCAGGATCACGTTGTCCTTCGTCTCGAAGCCGTCCATCTCGACGAGGAGCTGGTTCAGCGTCTGCTCGCGCTCGTCGTGGCCGCCGCCCATCCCGGCGCCGCGATGGCGGCCGACGGCGTCGATCTCGTCCACGAAGATGATGCAGGGGCTGGACTGCTTCGCCTGCTCGAATAGGTCGCGGACGCGCGAGGCGCCGACGCCGACGAACATCTCGACGAAGTCGGAGCCGGAGATTGAGAAGAACGGCACGCCCGCCTCGCCGGCAACCGCGCGCGCGAGCAGCGTCTTGCCGGTTCCGGGAGGCCCGTAGAGGAGAACGCCCTTCGGGATCCGGGCGCCGAGCGCCTGGAACTTCTTCGGGTTCTCGAGGAACTCCTTGATCTCGTGCAGCTCCTCGACCGCCTCATCGACGCCGGCGACGTCCTTGAAGCCGATCTTCGGTGCATCGGGCGTCATCCGCTTCGCGCGGGACTTGCCGAAGCTCATCACCTTCGAGCCGCCGCCCTGCACCTGGTTCATCAGGAAGATCCAGAAGCCGATCAGGAGCGCGAACGGCAGGATCGAGATCAGCAGCGAGCTCCACCACGACGACCCCTTGCCCTTCGAGTCGTAGCGGATGTTGTTCTTCGCGAGGATCCGCTCGACATCGAGCGCCGAGACGTCGCTCACGTAGTTGACCTTCACCTTGTCGCCGCCGACGAGCGTGGCGTTGATCTGGTTCCGGCGCGGCGTGAAGAGGACCTCCTGCACGTTCCCGGCCTCGGCCTGGCCGATCAGCTCGGAGTACGTGACCTTCTTCTCGGGATCGCGGTTCGGGACCAGCGTCTGGCTCGCCAGATAGACGAGCAGCACGATCACGATCAGGGGGAACAGCGCGCTGCGGAAGAATCTGTTCACAGGGTCGGAGGGTAGCAGCCTTCCCTCC